>CACDQB010000019.1 GCA_902554795.1 uncultured Pelagibacteraceae bacterium
CAAATCCTGCCTTTTCAGCTGCGTCGGCTTCTTCAACACTATTCGCTGTAACTTGTGTAAATTTTTTTTTTCCTTTTGCTGCTTTTAAATCCCCAACAGTCAAAGTTCGTTTTGCCGGTTTAGCAGCCCAAGTATAGATATTCTTCATTATTTAACACCTTTATAAAGAATATCTCTCCTATCAATAAATTCCTCAAAAGTTTTAATGGTAATTACTGAAGGTAATATAAATATAGATCTTTTATCTCGCTCATTTCTTATAATTCTAAAATATCCTTTTTTAATTGCTGTATCGATATAAACGTTTGAGGTTAAATATGATTTCTCTATCACTTTAAGTAATTGATTTTTTGTAATTGATTTATTTTTGTAATAAGCAAGCATCACCATATGCAACATTATCCAATGTTGTGGGGTTAAAGAAAACCAATTCAATAACTCGTTAGCTAATCTTCCTTCAAAATCTCCAAGTGATATTTCTGCTAATTGAATTCTTTTTTGAGTAAGTTTTGGAATTTTTTTTTGTTCTTCGAAGTGCTTAGGATACTTGAACTGTCTTTTCATTTAAATAAATTTAAACTCATTGAGTTTTCTATTCAATACTATTTTTACTTAATAGTTCTTTATAAATGTTATTTACTCTATGTACCTCAGTAGCAGTATTAAAATAACCTTCATATTCTATTTCTTCAGGCGTGACATCAAAATGATAGTGTCCAGCGTCTTTATCATGTTCATAAGAATGAAAGTGAGTATGTTCACCAGACTCTCTTAAATTTAATTCCCCTCCAGTAGGATCTCCAGTCCAAAGAACTGTATAACACTGTAACTTTGGACCAACAGGTTCATAAAATTGAAGAAAATCTTTTACACATTTCATTTGTTTTGGATCATAGTATTCATGCTTGATATCTTTATAATCTGGTTGAACATGAGATCTTACTTTTCCCTCTAGAATTCTAAATACACCAGCAAGAGCAATCTGTTCATTTGCTTTAAGATTTAAATTATTTGACAATGAAGACCTCATTGCTTGTGGTAATGAACCTTGATCTCCTGATCTTCCTTTGATTTTTATTTTAATTACTTTTCCTTGTTTACCATCAGTATAATAAATGTTTCCAAGTCCACCATGTTTTCTTGCGCTATATTTTTCAACAATACATTTTTTATCAGGACTTACTCTTGCAATTATAGATCTAGACTCATCAGTAACTAAATTTTCATTAATTACTAATTCACCACAGTGACCATCCAAACACGACATTGCACCAGATCCTGCACCTAAAGCATAAGATTTTTCTGATCCGATCATTTTTGAAATTTCTTCGTAATCAAATTCCGCACCAATAAAATTAGGATCATGCATGTATGGCTCTCCACCAACATCTATGATTTTTTGGTTGCCGCTTATTCCTTCAGATGGACAATCCCATTCACGAAGATTAGGACAATCTACAACTTCTACTTCAACATTTTTAAAATTTTCTGAAAGTCCTTTTTTTAATGCAATCGCTATATCTTCAAGTGAATGATTTGTGAAAGTTCCTTTTTCTATTTTTAATTGCATGGTGTTAATAAGCTATAATTTATTTTGCATATTGTCTATAGATAATATATATAATTTCTATACATAAATAATTTAAAAAAGGTAACGATGATAAATAAAGATTTAAATGTAGCCGTATTAGGTGCAGGTGCTATGGGATGCCTGTTTGGAGGATTGCTAGCTGAAAAAGGTTTAAATGTAACTTTAATTGACGTTTGGAAAGAACATGTAGATGCAATTAACAAAGATGGTTTGAAAATGGATGGCCATGGAGGAGATCGTATAATCAAAGTAAAAGCTACTTCAGATCCATCGTCGTTAGATAAAATGGATGCAGTGATTGTTATGTGTAAAGCAACTGCATTAGAACCAGCATTAAACAGTATTAAAAATATTATTGGTGAAAAAACAGTCTTCATGTCATTTCAAAATGGAATTGGTCATGAAGCAATTATTCAAAGTATTGTGGGTAATGAAAAAGTAATTGGTGGGACAACTACTCAAGCTTCAAACATTTTAGGACCAGGTCATATAATGAATCATGGTTCGTTACCATCTTGGATTGGTGAGTACGAGGGAGGAATTACTGATAGAATTAAAGAAATAGCAGATACTTTTACAGCACATAATCTTGAAATGATTGCTGCAGAAGATGTAAAGAAAAGAAAATGGATGAAGCTTTTTGCTTTAACAGCAATTGGACCATTATCTGCAATTTTTGATCTTCATCATACTGATTTATATATAAATAATAAAGCAAACGAAGTATCTCGAGGATTGGGTAAAGAAATAATTTTAGAAACTAGGGAAGTTGCACTTGCTGATGGTGTAAATGTGTCCGAAGATGAATGCTTATTTATGTTCAATAAAATTGTAGATTCAATGCAAACTAACAAGTCATCTATGGCTTTTGACGTTCAGTACAAGAGAAAAACCGAAATAGATTTTATTAGTGGTGCAGTTTCAAAAATAGGTAAAAAACATGGTGTAAAAACACCTTTAAATGATCTTATGTATAAAATGATTAAAGTGAAAGAAGGTATGTACAGCTAAATGCTCAGTACAAATAAATTAAAAAAAATCAAAAGTAACTTTCCTGTTTTAGTTGGAGACAACGTTGTTTCAAAAAAAATCTGTAATTTATTAATTAAAGAAATAAGCAACTCAAAATCATTTGATGATATGATTATGGGAGGTAGAAGCAGGATTAATAAAGGTTCAAAAAATTTTAATTTATATATTAAAAATTCAGTTAACTCTGCAAAACTTTTTAAGCTTTTTAATAGTAAGTCTTTTTATAAAAAAATTGAAAATCTTTTTACAAAAAATTTTAAGAATGGATCATGGGTAAATTTACATAAACCAAAATCATTTAATCCTAAAAAGTTCACTATAAAAAAAAAATTAAATTCTAGTGAATTAAAAAAAATGTTGGGTAACAACTATACAAATCCTAAAGTAAATTTAGATATAGACTTTTCGGTATCAAAGGGAGGGTATAGATTGAGACCTCATCGGGATGATATAACTAGATTATATAATTTCTTAATTTATTTAACAGACATTCCAAAAAAGAATGGTGGGTCTCTCACAATTTATAGAAAAAAAGCAAAAAAAAATTTAAGAAAAAGCTTTAGAAGATTTCCAAAAATAACCGAACTTGAAATAGTGAAGTCTTTTACGCCAAAAAAAGGAACTGTTGTTTTTTTTCAGTCTACTCCAAATTCCTATCATGGTGTGAAGCGGTTTATAGAAAGAAATTGTCCAAAACGTTTTTTCATTTATGGAAGTTATGCCTTAAATAAACCGGTTATATGGAATTACAAAGGGATTTCATATTATCCGCACATAATTAGCACCAAAAAAAGAATGTTAACCTCTTTTCATGATGCGAACTATTTAACCACAGCACCAAAACATTGAAATATTGTTAATGATAAAATAAATTTTAATGATGACAAATAGTCTTCAAAAAAAATTATATGAGAATGGGTACTTGATTGTTAAAAATGTACTTAACTTTAGAAGAGACTTAAAACCAATTCTAAATGATATGGAATTTGTTATGGATTGTCTCATCCAAAAATATGCAAAAAAAAGAGATGTAAAAAAAGTTCTTAATTTCGATTTTAAAAAAAAATATTCTTATATATCAAAGCTTAATATTTATGATTTGGATCAGTATTTTAATACCCGATTGCCAAGAGACCACGTAAAAAAAGATAGTGATTATTTTGCTACTCAATCATTATGGAATTTAATTACTAATAAAAAAATTTTGGATGTTGTAGAAAAAATTTTAGGTAAAGAAATAATGTCTAACCCTGTTCAAAATACTAGAATTAAACAACCTGAAAAAAAATTACCTGAGGGATCAATTCATGATGGTTTAAGCGGCAGAACACCATGGCATCAAGATGCTGCTGTTTTAAATTCAAGAGGACAAAAATTAACTGACATGGTTACTGTATGGATCCCTTTTACTAAAACAACTAAGAAAAATGGATGCATGATTACAGTAAAAAAGATAAATAAAATGGGATTATTAAATCATGTATCAGGATACAGAGGGCAAGTAGAGTTAAAAAATAGTAAATTACTTGATGACATGGAGCATATTTATTTAGAAGCAAATGTTGGAGATGTAATATTATTGCATAAACATTCTATACATTGCTCTTTACCAAACAGATCAAATGATTTTAGGATAAGTGCTGATCTTAGATATAATGTTGCTGGACAACCATCAGGTAGAGAACCACTTCCAAATTTTTATGTAAGAAGTAAAAATAAAAAAAATCTCAAAGTTCAAAACTTTAAACAATGGTTATCTCTATGGGAAAAGGCAAAAGAAAAATGTATACCAAGAAAATATGCCTTTAAATATCCACTTCCAACGTATAAAAATAATAAAAGAGACTTATCTAATTTAGTTTAATATTTATAAATAATTAATGACTAAAATTTTAATTACTGAATTCATCAACCAAAATAGTTTAGAAAATTTAAATAAAAAATTTGATGTTAACTACGATGAAAAATTATGTGAAGATGGAAAAGAAATAATAAAAATAATTAGAGACTATGATGGTCTAATTGTAAGAAATAAAACTCAAGTAAATTCAGATATTTTAAAAAATGCATTTAAATTAAAATTTATTGGAAGGTTGGGTGTTGGTTTGGACAATATTGATACAGAATATTGCAAAAATAAAAATATTCATGTTCAGCCAGCTACAGGAATGAATGCAGACTCTGTTGCAGAATATGTTGTTTCTTCATCAATGTCTCTTATAAAAAAAATCCCAATGTTTCATAATGGAACTATCAAGGGTGAATGGCCAAGAACAACAATTAAGTCAACAGAAATAAAACAAAAGAATTTAGGAATAATTGGATTTGGCACAATTGGAAAAAAAGTTGCTGAATATTCTTCAAAAAATGGTTTAAAGATTTTAGCCTACGATCCTTATATTAAGGAATTAAATGATAAAGAAATTGATGCTAAATTATCAAGTTTAAATGAGATATATGAAAAATCAGATATCATTTCAATACACCTACCTTTAACAGATGAAACCAAAAATATGATAAATAAATCGTCATTTTCTCAAATGAAAAATAAACCGATTATAATAAATACTTCTAGAGGAAGCGTCATAAATGAAAGTGATTTAATTGAAGCTTACAATAAAAATAATATTTCTGGCTTTGCTCTAGACGTGTTTGAAAAAGAACCAATAAAGAGTGAATTTTATAACAAAATAAAACCAGGTATGAATTGTATATTAACACCTCATATTTCTGGTGTAACAACTGAGTCAAACATTAGAGTAAGTGACTTTATAGTTAAAAAAATTACTGATTTTTTTAATTAATTATTTCTTCTAGATTTATTAATCGACCTTGTTTTATTGACTGCTCTGCAGCCTCTCCCACAGCAACAGCAATTAAACCATCTTCTAATGAAACCTCTGGATCTGAATTATTTTCAATAGCTTTCAAAAAAGCTAAGTGTTCGTAGTAAGTAGATCCATGATGGTGGCCGGCCTCAAGAATTTTTTTATCTACTTCAATATTTTCAACATGTGTTTTGCCATCTCTCATCCCAATTCTTATATTTGATGAGGTTTTACCTGAGTCATCGGAGGGCACTGAAGTTTCAATTTTTCCTTTATTTCCAGTGGCTACAAGCTCTTCTTGCATGTCAGAATTTTCTGCAAACATACAAAGCTCAAGCAAACTTCTTGCTCCATTTTCAAAATTTACAATCACATAGGCATTATCAATGATGTCTGGCTTTTTTCCATTATACACTTCATCTAAATGGTTAACGTCTTGACCACCACTTGCGTAAACACTAAGTGGCTTACTTTGGATGATCAATCTCATTAAATCAAAGAAATGGCAGCATTTTTCAACAAGTGTACCACCAGTATTTTCTTCAAAACGATTCCAATCATTTACTTTTTTTAAAAAAGGAAATCTATGTTCCCTTATAGTTAAAGTCTTTAAATCACCAATTTTGTTATTATGAATTTCATTAATAAACTTTGAAACTGGCGGCATATATCTATACTCCATCGCAGTCCAAAATACTGAAGGATAATCTTTTGTAAGTTTTTTTATTTCTAAACAATCTTTTGTATTAGTGCATAATGGTTTTTCTACTAATATGTGTTTTTTAGTTTTGATTACATCTTTCAAGATTTCTAAATGAGTAAAGTTGGGGGATGAAATTAAGTATACATCAACAATATTTTTTTCAATCATTTCTAAATGATTTTTAAAACAAAAAATTTTTGTTTTTAGAATTTCTTTACACTGATTTAATGAATCTTCATGAGGATCAGCAAGTGCAACTACTTCAGCATTATCAATTAATGATATATTTAAAATATGTTCTCGAGCCATTGTCCCTGCTCCAATAATTCCATATTTTATTTTTTTCATATTCTGTTTGTATCAGTTTAATTTAAAAACTTAATCAATACTTAGCCCGCTTGGCACTTTATCTGGTTTACCTAGCGGTCTCTGATTTCCACTTCTGCCAGTTAAAGATTTGAGAAAAGAAACAAGTTCATCAATTTCTTTATCATTCAATTCTATAGGCTGTATATCAATGCTTGATAGAATTCTGTCTTGTTCTCTTTTGTCTGAAAAAGTTACAAAATCAATTTCTTCTAACCAAGGTGCTTTAGGTAAATTTGCATATTCGGGTTTCCAATTTTTATTCATTTTTATTGGATTTAAATGATGTTTAATTATTGATTTTAAAGTTGGATAAGCACCATTATGACCGTAGGGAGCTGTTAAAGAAACGTTTCTTAATGCTGGGGTTTTGAATTTATACATATCGTTTATATTGTCTGTTTCAACCATTCTTCCAACATCACGTGCATAAGGGTCAAAAGGTCTTGTCCTTCCAGGCCCAAATTGCGGAATTCCTATTGAATGAAATTTTTGATCTGACAACAAAGATCCTGAATGACAAGAACTACAGTTTGCTTTTCCATAAAATAAGTTCATACCATTTATTTGCTTTAAAGTTAAAGCTTGTTTATCTCCATTTAAATATTCATCAAAGGGAGAGTCAAAAGATGTCCATTCATGAATTTCAAATGCAGCAATTGAATTAACAATATGTGTAATGTTGATATCTAAAGAACTGTTAACATCATCAAAAGCATTTTTAAATAACTCAACATACTCCGGAATTCCTCTAATCCTGTGAGTAATTACAGGCCATACTCTATCAATTCTCATACTATCTTTTCCAACTTTTGAGACTAAGCCTATAATTTCATTTTCACCTGGATTTCCTGCCATCTCAAACTGTCTAGTCATCGGAAACAAAGCTTGAACTGCAACTATATTATCAAGTCCTTTAGGAAGAGCTTCTTGAGCAGGCGTATTAAAACCGTTACCAAATATATTTGATTTGGTTACTCTTCCGTCATGCAACAAGGTAGTTATGTCTTTAAATCCTAAATTCCATAAAGCTAAAGCATTTCTTGGAATTCGTTTTTTTATTTTATCATCGCCTTCACCTGCGGTTCTCTCTAATCCTATACCTTGACCTCCTTCACCAATGCCTAAAGAAAGTCCATCTGAACCTCCTAGATCATGACTATGGCAGGTTGCGCAAGCAATGTTTCGATTTGCAGATAAAATTTTATCATGAAATAAAAGTCTTCCAATTTTAACTTTTTCTATATCAACTTGATGGAAATCTTCGCTCTTTAATGGTTTTGGTAAATCAGTTGCGTAAGTTTTATTTACTGAAATTAAAAATGGAATTATAAATATTATTATTTTTAAATGATTAAATATCTTTTTATACTTTTGTTTCTTCCATCCATAGTTTTTGCAGAAATAGAAAATGCTCGAGATTTGATGGAACAAGGAAAATTTAAAGAAGCTATGGAAGAACTTATGCCAGCAGCTAGATCTGGTAATGCTGATGCTGAAGAGCTTATTGGAATTATGTACGCTATGGGTCTTGGTGTTGAAAGAGATGATGTTAGAGCTTTTGAATGGTATCTCAGATCTTCTATGAAAGGTCATCCTGGTGCCCAATCTGGTGTTGGGTGGTATTACGAAATTGGTAGAGGACTTCCTGCTCCCGATCTGGTTAGAGCTTATATGTGGTACGGTTTGTCTGCTATTGGTGGAGATCCTGATGCTGCAATTTCTCAGGAAGAAGTTATTAAAAAAATGACTCCTGAACAAATTGAAAAAGCTCATATTCTCATAAAAGATTATAAATCTTGGATATATCCTTTTAGATAATGAGGCGAACTAAAATCCGCCCCATTATATTAATTTGAAATTACAAATCTTTTTTGTATGCGCTCGATGCCTTTTTCTCTGCTTTAGCTACTGCTTTAGTTAAAGCGTTGAAAATTTCTTTTCCACCTTTAACATTAGCTTTAAACCAATCATACACTGGGCTAGCTTCTTTTTTAAAACTAGCTTTTTGATCAGGAGTAGGAACATATAAATCTCCACCACCTGCTACAAAGTCCTCGTAAGCTTTGATTGATTTTCTCTTAGGAGAAGCAAAAGTTGCTTGTTGCAAAGCATAGAAACCATCAGTCACAACTTTTTTAAGATCTGTTGACATTGATTGATATTTTGCATTATTCATCCACCATAATGCACCCATGTATGCATGACCGTCTAAAGTAACGTATTTTAGACCTGCATCAGGAAACTTCATGTTCATAATGTCAGTTATTCCATTTTTAGATCCTTCAACTACACCAGTTTGAAATGATGTAAACAATTCCGGCCATGGAATAGGAGTTGGAGATGCACCTAATGCTCTTACAAGCTCCTGAGGTAAATCAGCTACAACTGTTCTGATTTTTAAACCTTTCATGTCAGATGGATTTGCAACTCTTCTTTTTGTATTAGCAAAATTTCTCCATCCTCCAGTATTTCCAATTGTCATCAATCTAATTGAGTCATTAGAATCTTTTAGAGCCATTTTTCTCATTGTTCTTACAAAATCACCTTGCATTACATCTTCAGCAATTCTGTCATCAGCCATTAGATAAGGTAAATCTAAAACTTGAACATATGGGAATACGCCTGCAGCACCTCCAGAAGTAGAAATGTAAATATCTATACTTCCATCAGATACACCTTGTAAACACTCAGCACCTTTTGAACAAAGCTGCGTACCTACAAATAGTTCTACAGCTATTTTTCCATTTGAAGCTGCTTCTACGTAGTTTTTAAATACAACAGCACCATCATAATCTTCATCTTGATCATTAGAGTTCATTGTCATTCTCAAGTTATAATCTGCAGCTGAAACAGATGCAGTAATACTAATTAAGAATAATAATGAAAAAAATGATTTTATTATTTTACTCATAATTATTTCCCTCTCTTTAAATATTTATGTATATAAACTATACTTAAATTGATTTAGAGAGTCTATCGAGTAGTAAAAAAAATTATATTTATTTTGCGAAACCAGTAAGCAAAGGAATAGTCATCGATATTGACGGAAAATAGGTTATTAAAAAAATAACTATAGCTTCTACTGCTAAGAATGGCAATATAGCTTTTGCTATTGTTTCAACTCTTTCCCCAGATACAGAGGATGCAACAAATAATACAAGTCCCATTGGCGGAGTTGCTAAACCAACTGTTAAATTAACGGACATAATAATTGCAAAATGCACAGGATGAACTCCCAACTCAACAAACACTGGTCCAAGAATTGGTCCTAAGATTATTATCGCTGGACCTGCATCTAAAAACATTCCAACAACAAATAATAAAATATTTATAAGAAATAACAAAACATAAGGATTGTCAGTTAATCCCAAGACGAATGCAGCAAGATGCTCAGGTGCATGTGATAAACTTACAACTGTTTTAAAAGCCATTGCAGCACCAACTAAAAGAAGAACCACTGAAGATACCATCGCTGCTTTTGTCATCACTTTAGGAACATCTTTCCATTTTAATGATTTCAAAACAAATAGACCAATAAACATTGCATAAGCAGCTGCTACAGCTGATGCTTCTGTTGGTGTAAAAATTCCTCCAAGGATACCTCCTAAAATTATTACAGGTGTCATCAAAGGGAAAAAAGCTTTAAGAGATGCTTTGCCTCTTTGGCTCCAAGTTGTTTTTTCGGTTACTGCTGGAAAATTATATCTCTTAGCCATAAATTTTATTGTAATCATCAAGCTGACCCCAACTAAAATACCAGGTACAATTCCTGCTAAAAATAATGCAGCAACACTTTCACCCATTACATATGCATAAATAATCATTATCCCTGAAGGTGGAATTATAGGTCCAATTACAGAACTCGCTGCTGTAATTGCAGCAGCAAATTTTTTTGTATAGCCTTGCTTTTCCATTGCAGGAATAAGCATTGATCCAATTGCTGATGTATCAGCTACAGCTGAACCAGATAAGCCTGCAAACAACATTGAAGTCAGTACATTGACATGAGCCAATCCGCCCTTTAAGTGACCCATCATCGCCTGACTAAATTCAACTAGTCGATGAGTTATTCCTCCTCTGTTCATTAACTCTCCTGCTAACATAAAAAATGGTATTGCCATCAAAGGGAAGCTATCTATTCCATTATAAATATTTCTATAAAGCATAGCTCCATCTCTAGCTTGATCATTTAGCCAAAGCAAAATTCCTGGTGCTGCTAACAATCCAAAAAATACAGGTAAACCAATTAACAAAAATAATAAAAATAAAGGAAGAAACCAAACTAACATTATTGCGTCTCCAACTTTTGTTTATCGTAATCTTCAGGCAAGTCTAACTTTGTAAAATTAGTAAGAATATTTCTTAAAATTAACTCTATATTCACAGAAATTAAAAAAATAATTCCCACAGGTAATGACATATACATCCAAGCTAATTTTATTGGTTCTGCTTTCCCACCAATTAAATGAAAAGGAATCTTTATCGATGAAGAATTAAATATCCATCCAGCATTAATATGTTTAAATCCTAATTCCAAACCTATTACTAATACAAAAAGAGAAACGATTAATAAAAATAAAGTTAATAATGTGGAGATAAGTTTTGGTAAAAATCTCTCTAATAAATCAATAGAAACAAATCCACCCCATCTATACGCAGATGGTGCAATCAATCCTGTCATCCATAACATCAAAAATCTAGCAACCTCATCGGGCCATGGCAGTGCATTATTTAATACATATCTAAAAAATACTTGCACCAAGATGACAATCACCATCAAAAGTATTGCTATCCATGCAAACTGTCTTCCAATTCTTAAAAAAAAAGTATTTATTTTCTCAAGGGTCTTAAAAAAAGATAGGAGAATGTTAATTGTCAAATTCACAGCTAAATTTATTTTAAATATTTAATAAATACAACTTTAATCAAAAAACTAATTTACTTTATAGAATAATTCTCGTATTAAAAATGCTCTCTAAAAAATTGATATATAATTATGAGTAATAAAAAAAAGATATTAATTATTCAAAAAGTCCACGAAAAAGGTATGGAATTAATAAATAACCATCCTAATTTTGATGTTGAAGTAACTGATGACACTTCAATAGAAAATTTAAAATCAAAATTAAAAGATTGCGATGGTGCATCAATAAGAATTGCAAAACTTCCTGGTGAAACCTTTGAAGAAGCAAAAAATTTAAAAATTATTTCAAGACATGGTGTAGGTTATGACAATATCGATTTAAAAAAAGCTAAAGAAAAAGATATAAAAATAGCAATAACAGCTAATGCTAATGCTGTTACAGTTGCAGAACATGTAATGTTCGTTTTGTTAAATATTGCAAAAAGAAAAGGCTTATTTGACAAAACAGTAAGAGATGGAAACTTTAAAGACAGAAATAAATTACCAAAAACAATAGAAGTTTGGAAAAAAAATTTTTTAATAATGGGGTTTGGAAGAATAGGAAAAGCTTTAATCAAAAGATGTCTAGGTTTCGAAATGAATGTATTTGTCTACGATCCATTTGTAGACAAAGATAAAATTGAAGAATTAGGTGGAAAAAAAGTAGATGATCTAGCTGAAGCAGTAAAAACTATGGATGTTATTTCGCTCCATATGCCTTTAACGGATAAAACTGAAAATTTAATTAATTATGATTTATTAAAAACAATGAAAAAGACTTGCATTATCATTAATGCAGCAAGAGGTGGAATTATTCATGAAGAAGATCTTGATAAAGCGCTCAATGAAAATTTAATTTTTGGAGCTGGTATTGATGTTTTTAAAAAAAGAACCACCTGATGATAATAATCCACTTCTCAAAAATGAAAAAGTTTACTTAAGTCCACATACTGCAGCTTTTACCGATGAATGTATGACAAGAATGGGTAAAGAGACAATTCAAAATATTATTGATTTTTTTGAGGAAAAGTTAGAAAAATCTAAAATTGTAAAACTTTAATATGAAAATTAATTTCAAAAATTTTGGATTTTTAGAATTTTTAGTATCAGCGTCTGCAATCTTTGTAGTTGGTATGTTAATTTGGACAGCAAGTACAAGACCAGCTGTTGAAGCTAAAGCTAATTTAGTAAAAGAAAATCACAACAAAGTCGTTGATCTAATTAATGATGAAATTAATAAATGTGGTAATAACGATGAAGGTAAATTCACTGTTTGGGGTGATCCATGTAATGGTGAATGGATAGCTGATAAAGTTGTTAATTATATCAATGAAAATTTAAAAATAGAAAATCCATTTTCTGATGACTCGAAAGTTAAAACTGATCCTGATCCAAGAATAAAAGCTGAAGGTAAAGCTGGTCAATCAGTTGAGATGGGGGTGATCTTTGTTATGTCCTCAAATTTTTTGCCTGATCCTGGTTCTGAATGGATTGTTGGTACTTGCTTCAAATCTCCTTGTGTTGCAGCAGGAAATAACGAACTTACTTCTATTTATAGATAATTAATTTTTATAGATCTCTATATTGCTACTATTTAAGGTTTCGGTTAAATATTTATAACCAATCTTTGCATATTCAAAAGGATTTGCTTTTGCTGGATCTTGCTCAGCTTCAACTACCAACCAGCCTGAATATTTTTTTTCTTTTAATACATCAAATAATGGTTTGTAATCAATACAACCATCTCCAGGTACTGTAAAAGCACCCTCTAAAAAAGCTCCTCTAAAACTTAAATCTTCTTTCAAAGATTTTTCTAAAACATCTTTTCTAATATCTTTGCAGTGCATATGAATAAGTCTTTCACTGAAATCTTTTAAAATTTTTAGAGAATTACCCTGAGCAAATAACATATGGCCAGTGTCTAAAGTAAGTTTAACACTATCATCGGTATTTTCTAACAATCTTATGGTATCTTCCTCAGTTTCTATAACAGTTCCCATGTGATGATGGTAAGCAAGAGGTATTCCTTCATCTTCTAAATATTTTCCCATCTCCGAAATTTTTGCGTAGTATTCTTTGGCTTCATCAAGGCTCATTTTTGGCCTTGTAGAAAGTTTTCTATTTGGATCTCCTTGAATTGAACCTGAAACTTCAGCAAAAACCATACAAGGTGAGTTGCAGTCTTTAAATAATTTTAGCTGATCTTGAATTAAATTTTTTTCCTCAATAACGTTATTTTTTCTTAAATTTGCTCCATACCAACCTGAACAAAGATTTAAATTGAACTCTTTTAATTTAGGAATTAACTCTTCAGATGTTTTAGGAAATTTTCCTCCAGACTCAATTCCAATAAAACCTGCCTGACTTGCTTCTGATAAGCATTGTTCTAAAGAAGTATCGCCCCCTAGTTCTGGCATGTCATCATTACTCCATGCAATCGGTGCTATTCCTAATTTTACTGACATAAATAAGTCTTATATATATAAGTTTTAAAAATGAAATCTAAAAAATTAAAACTAGGTATCATTGGAGGTGGACCTAATTCTTGGATTGGTCACGTACATAGAATTTCATCAAGGTTTGATGACAAATATGAAATTGTAGCAGGAGTTTTTTCAAGAAATTCAAAACAATCAACTTCGTTTGGAAAAAGCATCGGTGTTAGTGAGGATAGATGTTATTCAAATTATTTAACCATGGCTAACAAAGAAAGTCTTCGAAAAGATAAAATTGATGTTGTATCAATAATGACGCCACCAGGAAGTCATCAAATTATTGCTGAAAAATTTATCGATAAAAACATTCATATTATTTCTGATAAACCTTTTGCTGCTGATCTGAAACAAGCCAAAAGTTTATTTAATAAAATAAAAAAAAATAAAAAAATTAAATATGCTCTTACACATAATTATTCAGCTTACCCGATGGTTCGAGAGGCCAAAGTATTAATTGAAAAAGGAAAAATCGGAAAAGTAGAAGATATAAATTTTGAGTATGTTCAAGACTGGAGTGAAGGAAAAACTATAAATAAAAAAAACTCTAGAAAGATGTTTCGTTGGAAACTTGATAACAAAATTGTAGGCGTCTCAACAGTTCTAAACGAGCTTGGGTCTCATGCTTGTCATCTTGCAAGTTATATGTCTGGATTAAAAACAAAAAAAGTTTTTGCTGATAT
>CACDQB010000020.1:0-2500 GCA_902554795.1 uncultured Pelagibacteraceae bacterium
TTTTATAAACTTAGAGGATATTGGATATGATAAAGGTCCAACATTTATTATTCCTAGAAATAAGAAGAAGGAATTTATTAAAATATCAAAATATAAAAATAGAAAAAATTATAAAGAAACTGATTTTAAAGGAAGCTATATCAATATTGGAAAAATTGGGGAGACATTTATATTTAATCCTTCTATTTGTCTTCACAAAGCTGGTAATCCAACAACAAATAAAACTAGAGATATGTTAATGCTTCAATTTTCTGCAATACCATCTGAAAATCAAACAATATATGATTTAGAAAATTTAGAATTTAATATTGATGATAGGATGCTCGGAGATCATGATGAATTAAGCTATATTTATTGTAAACCTTATGGATTTTACAAAACTTTTAAATTGTATCAAAAATTTAAAAAAAACTTAATTAAAACAAAATAAATAAAATGCAAAAAAGATTATTTATCACAGGTGGAGCAGGATTTATTGGCTCGAATTGTGCCAATTTTTTCTTAAAAAAAAATTTTAAAGTATTTATTTATGACAACATTATAAGAAAAAGCTCAATTATTAATTTTAATAATTTAAAAAAAAACAAAAATGTAATCACTCAAAAGGGTGACACAAAAAATTATAAAAAGTTAGAGAATTTAATTCTTAAATTTAAACCAGATTTAATAATTAATTGTGCTGGTCAGGTTGCGGTTACCACATCTATAATTAAACCTAGAGAAGACATGGAGTCTAATGTAATAGGAACTTTTAACATACTGGAAATACTCAGACTAAACAATTTAAAAACAAAATTAATCCACCTTTCCACAAACAAAGTTTACGGTGATCTAGAAAATGAAAAAATCTATCAAAATAATAAAAGATATTATTTAAAAAAAAGCTTTTCAGGATTTGATGAAAAAACAAATCTTAACTTTCACTCTCCCTACGGATGTTCTAAAGGTGCTGCGGATCAATATGTAATTGATTATAGAAGAATATACGGACTTAACACATACAATATAAGACAAAGTTGTATTTATGGTCCTTTACAATATGGTATTGAGGATCAAGGTTGGGTTGCATGGTTAATTTTATGTGCGATTACAGATAAAAAAATAAATATATTTGGTAACGGAAAACAAGTGAGGGATATATTGCATGTGGAAGATTTAACAAAACTTTTTTATAAAATTTTTTTAAGCAAATCTAGAAAAATTGATGGATATTATAATTGTGGAGGTGGATTAAAGAACTCAATAAGTATTCTTGAATTAATTGATATAATTCAAAGTATAAAAAAAAATAAAGTCTCAATTCAATTTAGACCAAAAAGGAAAAGTGATCAAAAAATTTTTATTTCAAATAATAAAAAATTGTTAAAGACCTTTAATTGGAAACCAAATATAAATAAATTTGATGGAATAAATAGATTATATAATTGGATTCTTGAAAATAAAAAAAACTTTAAAAAATTTTATAAATGAAAGAAAAACTTGCATTTATAGATCACGAATATCATAAAAAAACCAAAAGTGGTGATTTCTTAAGAAAAATTTTAAGCAAAGAATATAAAATTACAAATTTTTGGGTCAAGAAAGATCTAAAAATACCTCAAAAAGCTTTTGTCTACAATAATTTTTTTTTTTTTCAAATATTTCCGAGATTTAGTTTTCTAAATAAAACATTTAAAAGAAATATCATGTGGGCCCCTATGTATGATAGCCCCTTAGACCCTATTGGATTTAGTCAACTTTTATGGGATATTGTTAAATTCTATGGAATAAAAGTTATTAGTTTTAGTCAAGCAATTTCTTTTGATGCAAAAAAAAATCAAATAAAAACACTTAATTTAAAATACTTTAAAAAAACAATTATTAATAAAAAAACTAAAAAAAAGAAAAACTCGAAATTAAATATATTATTTTGGTACAGAGGTGGAATTAGATTAAATGATTGGATTAATTTTATTGATATAAATAAAATTAATAAAATTATTTATTTTAGAACCTCAGATACTCCAAAAGAAAAAAGTTTGCCTATAAAAAAATTAAATAAAATTGAATTTATAACAAAGCCTTTTATCAAAAACTCTAGTTTTTTAAAAATAATTGATAAAGTTGATGTTTTTGTTTGTTCTAGAAAAAAAGAAGGAATAGGAATGGCACAAGTAGAAGCTTTAGCTAATGGAAAATATCTTGTGGGTTTTAATGACGCTACAATGAATGAATACATTATAAATAAAAAGATAGGATTTTTATTCAATCACAAAAGTAAAAGTATTATCAACTTAAATGATGTTAATAGAAACTTTGATTACAGAATAAATTATAATAACCGTGGTTATGAAACTTATTTAAATAAAAAAAAAGAGATACTACGTTTTCTTAAGAAAAAACAAAATTTTAATACTAATTCAACTTTATTAAAAATGTGTAGTATTTATTTAAGATATAATATCAATTTACTTATAAAAAAAATTTTTTTCAGTGCATAAATCAAGCCAATTGAGCTATT
>CACDQB010000020.1:5000-14470 GCA_902554795.1 uncultured Pelagibacteraceae bacterium
ATCTCAATTGATTTCTTTTCCTCTGGTTACTTAGATGTTTCAGTTCTCCAGGTTGTCTCTTTAAACCTATGTATTCAGTTTAAAGTACCACATAAAGTGGTGGGTTTCCCCATTCGGAAATTTTCGGATCAAAACTTACATACAGCTCCCCGAAACTTATCGCAGTATATCACGTCCTTCATCGGCTTTCAGTGCCAAGGCATCCACTACACGCCCTTAAACGCTTGATTTATGCACAGAAAAAAATTCTGTGTTGAATCAAATTTTTATTTTGAACATTAGCTAATAACATTACTAATGTTCGGATATAGATATTGATATTAATTATTAATTTTTACGATTTTTTATAACTAAGTGTTTGGTGGAGGATAGCGGGATCGAACCGCTGACCTCCTGAATGCAAATCAGGCGCTCTCCCAGCTGAGCTAATCCCCCATGATCTTAAATTGGTGGGCCGAGAAAGACTCGAACTTTCGACCCCACCCTTATCAAGGGTGTGCTCTAACCAACTGAGCTACCGGCCCCCATGCAAGAGAAACACTACTTTAAGAAGAGAAATGAGGACGGTCAACATTATCCTGTATATTATTTAGAATGAAATTTAATTTTCATTCATCCTTAGAAAGGAGGTAATCCAGCCGCAGGTTCCCCTACGGCTACCTTGTTACGACTTCACCCCAGTCGCTGACTATACCGTGGTCAAGGGTTTAAAACCTTGCCTTAAGGTAGAACCAACTCCCATGGTGTGACGGGCGGTGTGTACAAGACCCGGGAACGCATTCACCGTGGCACGCTGATCCACGATTACTAGTAATTCCAGCTTCATGCACTCGAGTTGCAGAGTGCAATCCGAACTGAGGTATCTTTTAAGGATTTGCTTAACCTCGCGGTTTTGCTTCCTGTTGTAGATACCATTGTAGCACGTGTGTAGCCCAACACGTAAGGGCCATGAGGACTTGACGTCATCCCCACCTTCCTCCAGCTTATCACTGGCAGTTCTTTCAGAGTGCCCAACTTAATGATGGCAACTAAAAGTGAGGGTTGCGCTCGTTGCGGGACTTAACCCAACATCTCACGACACGAGCTGACGACAGCCATGCAGCACCTGTGTTTCGTCCGGCCGAACCGAAAACTCTAATCTCTTAGAGTCGCGACGAACATGTCAAGTGTTGGTAAGGTTCTGCGCGTATCTTCGAATTAAACCACATGCTCCACTACTTGTGCGGGTCCCCGTCAATTCATTTGAGTTTTAACCTTGCGGTCGTACTCCCCAGGCGGTGTGTTTATCGCTTTCGCTGCGACACTGAAAATAAATTTCCAACGTCTAACACACATCGTTTACGGCATGGACTACGAGGGTATCTAATCCTCTTCGCTACCCATGCTTTCGTTCCTCAGTGTCAGTAATGATCCAGAAAGCTGCCTTCGCAATTGGTATTCTTTCTAATATCTACGAATTTCACCTCTACACTAGAAATTCTGCTTTCCTCTATCATACTCTAGCTGAAAAGTTTTGATGGCAGTTCCAGAGTTAAGCTCTGGGATTTCACCACCAACTTTTTCAACCACCTACGAACTCTTTAAGCCCAGTAATTCCGAACTACGCTAGGTCCCTTCGTATTACCGCGGCTGCTGGCACGAAGTTAGCCGGACCTTCTTATTCGGGTACAGTCATTTTCTTCCCCGACGAAAGAGCTTTACAACCCAAAGGCCTTCTTCACTCACGCGGCATCGCTGCATCAGAGTTTCCTCCATTGTGCAAGATTCCCCACTGCTGCCTCCCGTAGGAGTTTGGGCCGTGTCTCAGTCCCAATGTGGCTGATCATCCTCTCAAATCAGCTATTGATCACAGTCTTGGTAGGCCATTACCCCACCAACAAACTAATCAAGTGCAGGCTCATCCAATGGTGCATAAAGCTTTCTCCGTAAAGACTTATCCGGTATTAGCACAAGTTTCCTCGTGTTATTCCGGGCCAAAGGGCAGATACCTACATGTTACTCACCCGTCTGCCACTAAGTATTGCTACTTCGTTCGACTTGCATGTGTTAGGCGTGCCGCCAGCGTACGTTCTGAGCCATGATCAAACTCTCAAGTTTAAAAACGGCGCACACTAGCTTCCATATAAATTCTAAGAATAAAATTTATATGATGTTGAAGTGTGTACGACAAATTTTGGTAACCTTAACCGTCCACACTTCTCTTCTTAAATATAAACTTTTTAAATAGCTAATTGAGCAAAAAAGGCTCAATAATCCTCAGTTATTTATTACAATCGCAATAATTTAATGAGAAAGTTCAGTGCTTATAGGCTAAAATAGATGGAAATCAAGCATTTAAGAATAAAAAAAGTTATAAAAAATCCTTTATTTTATTGGGTTTTTTTTGATTTTTTAGCATCTCTAAATTAATAATTAGTTCTTGTAGAAATTAAAATGTTAAAATTTAATAAGCTAAATTTAAAAAAAAATTTTGAAATTCTAGCTCTAATATTTCTAATTATAACTGCAACTCTTTTTACAAGTTATTTTAATTATAAAAAAAAAATTGATCATAAAACATATAGTAATTTCATTGATAACGTTTATTTCAAAAAGACTTTAAAGACCCTAATCGAAAATCTAGATCCAAAATTTGAGAGAATTAAACACAAAATTCAATCTGGTGAAACTTTTGATAAAATACTGAATGAATACAATGTTGATAAAAAGGAAATTATTAAAATTAAAAAATCTTTTTCAAAAAAAATAAATTTAAATCAACTTAAAACAAAACAAATTATAGAGTTCACATTAGATAAAACAAATAATAAAATAGTTGATTTTACTTATCAAACCTCAAATCTTGAAAAAATTTTTTTAAAAAGAAACATACAGAATGATACTTTCAATGAGACAACACTTTCAATTAAATTAAATAAAAAAATTATTTACGCAGAAAATATTATTTTACAAAGTTTATACAAAGCAGCTTTAGATGAAAAAATACCAGCTAATACTATAATTGAATTTGCAAGAATATATGGTTTTCAGGTTGATTTTCAAAGGGATATAAGAAAACAAGATAAGTTCCAAATAATGTTTGAGGTATTTTTAAATGAAAAAAATGAAATTGTTGAGAATGGAGAAATTCTTTTTGCAAACTTAAAACTTAGTGGTCAAGATAATAGTCTGTACTATTTTGATGATAAAAAAAATGAAGGTCATTACGATAAAAATGGAAAAAGTGTAAAAAAGGCGCTAATGAAAACTCCAATTAATGGTGCTAGACTATCATCACCATTTGGAATGAGGAAGCATCCAATTGATGGATTTAATAAAATGCACAAAGGAACAGATTTTGCTGCTCCCATGGGTACGCCTATAATGGCTTCAGGTGATGGTGTAATCAAAAAAGCTGGTTGGTGTGGAGGTGGAGGAAATTGTGTTAAAATAAAACATAATTCAACTTACCAAACAGTTTATGCTCATATGTCAAAATTTGCCAGAGGGATCAAACCAGGTGTTAGAGTAAAACAAGGTCAAACAATTGGTTATGTAGGTTCAACTGGGAAATCAACTGGTCCACATCTACATTATGAGGTTATTGTAAATGGAAAAAAAGTTAACTCACAAAAACTCAAACTTCCATCAGGCAAAATATTGAAAGGTAAAGATAGAAAATTATTTGAAACTAATAAAATTAAGATAGACGTTCTTAAGTCAGAGAAAATTATTGGTATAAATTAATTCACTTCTACTTGTGGTTTAGAGGATTTTTCGTTCTCAATCTCGTCTTGGGTGGTTTCTAAGACTTTATGCTCCGGTGTATTGTCTTCTATTTCTGAGGTACTATTAGAAAAATTATTCTTTTTTTCTTCAAATTTTTCTTTTTTTATTGCCTCTCTCTCATTTAAAATTCTAGTAAAATGATCTGCATGCTGCAAATAATTTTCTGATAAAATTTTATCTCCATTCGATAATGCTTCTCTTGCTAAATCATTATATTTTTCTATTAGTTTAGGAGCATTATGGTTATTTCTTCCAGGTAATTTTCTTTTAAAGTTCTCAGTATTTGAAAAATTAGAATTGAATTTTTGTCTTTCTCCATTGGATTTAAAGTTTCTGTCGTTCCTTCTAAAATTAACTCGTCTGTTGCTGTTGCTATTGTTCCTAAATGTTACCATGATAAATTAATTATATTTTTGTACAAACTATACATCGATCATTATTAGCAAGATCTTTGAATGTGTTATTAATATAAAAACCTTCTTTTTTTAATAAATTAATTACCTTATTTTTTTGATCAAAACCTATCTCTAAAATAAGTTTACCTTTTTTTTTAATCAGTTCAGAGGATTTTTTAATTACTTTTCTGATTTCTGATAAACCATCTAATCCACCATTCAGAGCTATATTTGGTTCATATTTTACCACATCTCTATCCAAATATTTTAACTTACTTTTAACAATATAAGGAGGATTAGATACTATTAAATCATATTTGGATGAAATGAATTTGTCAACATTTGTTTTTAACAATTTTAATCTTTGATCAACTTGTAGATTAATCGCATTTATTTTACTTATTTTTAAACATTTTTTACTTATATCAATTCCAGTTCCATAAAAATTTTTTTTTTCTTTTAATATCGATAACAAAATACATCCTGAACCTATACCAATATCTAAAATTCTTAAACCATTTTTATTTTTTGTTAGCTTTAATACATTTTCAATGACGAGTTCAGTGTCTGGTCGAGGTATTAAAGTATCTCTTGTTACAAAAAATTCTGAACTCCAGAAAGATTTTTTATTAATTATGTAAGCAATTGGTTCTCCAATTGATCTTTTTTTTATTAATTTATAAAAATTTTTCAGATCTATTTTATTGATAGTAAAATTTGAGTTTAATATTACAAATTTTCTATTTTTTTTTATAGCTTCTGCCATTAGGATTTCAGATTCTAAATTTGCAGAAATAATAAATTTGCTTTTTAATATCCTTGCTCCATCAATAATTGCTGATCGAATATGCATTTAATTTAAATTACTTAAACTCTCTTCCTGTGCTTGTAACGTTAAAGATTCTATCATCTCATCAAATGCCTCACCTTCCAAAAACTCTTCCAATTTATGAAGTGTTAAATTAATACGATGATCAGTAACTCTACCTTGTGGAAAATTATATGTTCTTATTCTTTCAGATCTATCTCCTGTGCCTATTTTTGTTTTACGATCTTGAGATCTTTCTTGATCAATTCTAGATCGTTCTAACTCATACAAACGTGCTCTTAAAATTTTCATTCCTTTGGCTTTATTTTTATGTTGAGATTTTTCATCTTGTTGAGAAACTGTTAGTCCTGTAGGAATATGCGTAATTCTTACGGCACTATCTGTTGTATTAACTGATTGCCCCCCTGGACCTCCAGCTCTAAAAACATCAATCCTTAAATCAGTTTCATTAATTTTAAGATCCACCTCCTCTGCTTCAGGTAATACAGCAACTGTAGCGGCTGAGGTATGAACTCTACCTTGTGTTTCTGTGTCTGGAACTCTTTGAACTCTGTGAACTCCACTTTCGTATTTTAAAGTTGAATAAATGTTACTCCCTTTAATAGAAGCTATAACCTCTTTTAAACCACCTGCATCACTTTTCGAAATAGATATTAACTCTAAGGACCATTTTTTTTTATTACTTATTTTTTCATACATTTTAAACAAGTCTGAAGCAAACAAACTTGCTTCTAATCCACCTGTTCCTGCTCTTATTTCAATTATTGCATTTTTTTTATCAGCCTCATCTTTGGGTAATAAAAATAATTTCAATTTTTTTTCATTTATTGCATGTTGTGACCTTAGGTCTAACAATTCAGTTTCGGCCATTTGTTTAAGCTCACTATCTGAGGATTGATCTTCCAAGATTTTTTCTAAGTCTTTTTTATCATTTTCAAAATTAATATATTTTTTTGCAATATCTATAATTTCATTTACATCAGAGTACTCTTTTGATTTTTCTGCAAAAAACTTTTTATCTATCGCTCCAGAAGAAAGTTCTTTTTCTAACAATGAATGTTTTGCAATAAGTTCTTCAACAGTTTTTATTGGGATCATTTATTTATTTTTTTTCTATCTCTGCTGCCTTTTTTTCAACTTCAGAAACTACTTTGTTTATAATTTCGCTTGTTAAAACTTTTTCTCTTTGAACTCCGGATAAGTAAAGCATGTTATTTCCCTTACCTCCGCCGGTTATACCAATATCCGTAAGAGCTGCTTCTCCTGGACCATTTACAACACAGCCTATAATTGACAGTGTTATTGGTGTTTTTATGTGAGATAATTTTTCCTCCAATTTTTTCACAGTATCAATTACTTGGAAAGCTTGCCTTGCACAAGAAGGGCAAGAGATTATTTTTACACCTCTGTTTCTTAATCCCAACGACTTTAATATTTCATTTCCAATTTTAACCTCTTTTACTGGATCATCAGATAAAGAGACCCTTATTGTGTCACCGATTCCATCTAATAAGAGTGAACCAAGACCTATTGCAGACTTAACGCTACCAGTTACAAAGCCTCCTGCCTCAGTTATTCCTAAGTGCAGTGGGTAATCTATTGCTTTTGAAAGCTGCTTATAAGCAGCGATTGATAGAAATACATCTGAGGATTTAACACTTA
This sequence comes from uncultured Pelagibacteraceae bacterium, assembly GCA_902554795.1. Lineage (GTDB taxonomy): Bacteria > Pseudomonadota > Alphaproteobacteria > Pelagibacterales > Pelagibacteraceae > Pelagibacter. The sequence goes on from CACDQB010000020.1 coordinate 11,655, forward strand.
TTTTAAAATTAAAAAAATTTTGATCCTCTAAAATTTTTATATTTCTTAAAGCACTTTCAACCAACGCCTCAGGACATGGTTCTTTATATTTTTCCAGAATATCTTTTTCTAAAGAACCAGCGTTAACACCTACTCTGATAGAACAATCGTTATCCTTTGCAGCTTTAAGCACATCATGAATTTTTTTCTTATCACCGATATTACCTGGATTAATTCTCAAGCACTTTGCACCATTCTCAGCAGCCTCAATAGCTCTTTTATAGTGAAAGTGAATATCGGCAATTATTGGAATTTCAACATTTTTGGTAATTTCCTTCAAAGCTTTTGTTGAATCTGGATCTGGACAAGAAACTCTAACAATATCAGCACCCTCCTCATGAATTTCTTGAATTTGCTTAATTGTTGCTGACACATCGGTAGTCAATGTATTTGTCATAGATTGAACTGAAATTGGATTATCTCCTCCAACTTTTACATTACCTACATTTATTACTTTAGTTTTTTTCCTATCTATATTTCTAAAAGGCCTAAGGCTCATAAAATTAGTCTAGTTTAAATTCTTTATGTAAGACTGCTACAGCTTTTTTAACATTCTTAGAAGAAATAAGTACTGAAATTTTTATTTCAGAAGTTGATATTACAAGAATATTTATTTTTTTTGAAGCTAATGCTTGAAACATTCTATAAGTTATTCCTGGAGTTGTAATCATTCCAACACCAATTATTGAAACTTTTGATAAATCTTTATCATAAGACAACTTTTTATATGATATTGAATTATTTTTTTTTATTAATCTTTCAGTTTTTTTCAAATCCTCAGACTTAATTGTAAATGTTAAATCTGTTTCTTTCCCGTTTTGAGAGATATTTTGAACAACCATATCAACATTAATTAAATTTTTAGATAACGGTCTAAAAATTGACGCAGCCACTCCAGGTCTATCCTTAACACCTACAATTGTTATTTTCGCATCATTTTTTGTAGAAGAAATTCCAGTTATGATTTGATTACTAAAAGTCTTTTTCGAACCTGTTATTAAAGTTCCACTTTTTGAAACAAAAGAAGATTTAACTTTGATATCAATTTTATTTAACTTTGCGTCCTGAACCGATGTAGGCTGCATTACTTTTGACCCTAGTGATGCCATTTCTAACATCTCATCATAAAAAATTTTTTTAATTTTTTTTGCTTTTTTATATTGCCTTGGATCAGTAGTATAAACCCCATCTACATCAGTATAAATTATACACTCATCAGCTTTAATAAATTTTGCAAGCATAATTGCTGTTGCATCAGATCCACTTCTTCCAATAGTGGTAATCCTAAAGTCATTGCTAATACCTTGAAAACCTGTGATTATAGGTATGCCACCTGATCTTATATATCTGTTTAGTTCTTTAACACCTACCGAACTAATTCTTGCACTAGAGTAGGGACCATCTGTTAAAATAGGTAATTGCCATGATAACCAAGATCTTGATTTAAACCCATTATGTTTTAGTCTACCAGCAATAAGTGCGCATGATGCTTGTTCTCCAGTCGAAACTAACGCATCATATTCTGCTCTATCAAAATTGCTACTTATCAGTTTAGATTTATTAACTAACTCATTTGTCACACCACTCATTGCTGATGAAACAACTACTACCTTATTTTTTTTCTTTTTGTAAAAAGCAATAATTTTACATACCTTTTTAATTCTATCTATAGTTCCTACAGATGTTCCACCAAATTTTAAAACGATAGTTTTCATGCTAGCTTTAATTATAAATATTTAATAAATAATGGATAAAATACATCTAAATTATTATGTCAACTATTTATCACAATGACTAGCGTAAATAAAAAAGAAATAGATAAATTTTCTAAAATGGCTAATGAATGGTGGGATCCAGAAGGTAAATTCAAACCACTTCATAAATTTAATCCAACAAGAATAAAATATATAAAGGAAAATGTTATTAGTAATTTCAAATTAAAAAATAAATTCAGACCTTTATCAGGAATAAATATTTTAGATATTGGATGTGGTGGAGGGTTACTATCAGAGCCAATGTCAAGAATGGGGGCAAATGTAACGGGTATCGATGCATCTGATAAAAATATAAAAATTGCAAAACTTCATTCAAAAAAAAATAAACTAAAAATTAATTATTTATGTTCGTCACCAGAAAAACTTAAAATTACAAAAAAATTTGATGTTATTTTAAATATGGAAATTGTTGAACATGTAGAAGATATAGATTTTTTTTTAAAGTCTTGCTCAAAACTTTTAAAAAAAAATGGACTAATGTTTATTGCAACAATAAATAAAACTTTAAAATCTTATATTTTTGCAATTATTGGAGCAGAGTATGTTTTGAGATGGCTTCCAATTGGGACACATGAATGGGAAAAATTTGTTAAACCCGAGGATCTTAAAAAAATTTTAATCAAATATGATTTATATCTCAATAAATTAGAGGGTATGAATTTTAACATTATTAAGGATGAGTGGAGTATTTCTAAGGATTTATCGGTAAACTATATAGCAAAGTTTATTAAAAACTAATTTTCCTTTTCATCTATCCAAGGGATCATTTGAGCGTCTATACCTTCTTCTTTTAATTCTTTTAAATCTTTCTTTGATGCGCTTCCATAAATACCCTTTGATTTTTTTTTTCTATTATAATGAATTGTTCTTGCCTCGTAGGCAAAATTATCACCAACATATTTGAAATTATCTTTAATAAACTTTTGATAATCAATTATAGTTTTTTTAACCTTACTATATTTTTCTAGTTTTGTTTTTTCATCTACTTTTGATTTATTATTA
>CACDQB010000021.1 GCA_902554795.1 uncultured Pelagibacteraceae bacterium
ATAATTTTTGTTTTCTTAATTATATTTCCTATTTCACTAATTCCTTTTGAATAAGAAATTGGATGCATACATTGCGAACCAACATGAAAACTTAAACCAATCTTTTTAGCATGTTGTTTTACAAGTCTTAACAAACCTATCGCTTCTGAAGTTAAAGCACCAAATTTTTTAGATAAATCAATTTCTGCATGTTCATTTGAAACAGCAACTCTTACAAATAATTCTAAATCTTTAGCGTTATTTGTACTTTCAATTATTTTAATCAGTTCATCTTTAGTATCTAATGAAAAAGTTTTTACACCATAATTAAAATATGCTTCTTTTATACTTTCTCTACTTTTAACAGTATGCATATAAGAGCATTTAGCTGTATTGCTAAAAGTTCTAATATTTTTAATTTCCTCCATTGATGCTACATCAAATTGTTCAACTCCACTTTCTATGATTGTTTTTATTACTTCAGGGTGTGGATTAGTTTTGACTGCATATAAAATTTTTCCTGGAAATTTGTTTAGGAAAAACTTAACAGCAGATTTTATGGAATTCTTTCTTATACAGTAAACTGGTTTTTCAGGTTTCAGCTGATTAACTAATTCTTCAACTGATTTAAATTTTTGCATTTTAAATGCCTCCAAAAAAAATTTAATAAAAAAAAGTCTTTTTAAAAAAAACTTTAATATTTTTTGGCATATAAAGTAAACAGCACTAAAGTAAAGCAAATAATTCAAGCCAGAAATGCGTTAAATTCATATATTGTAATATCTTGCAGAGACCCTATATGAGGCTTATGAAAGATGAGGCAAAACTACAGAATCTTAGCGATTTTGAAAACAAATCATTATTAATCGTGGATGACGATAATCCTTTCCGTGAGCGTTTAGCAAGAGCGATGGAAAAAAAAGGATTTGAGGTTTTTCAAGCTGAGAGTGTACAAAAAGGAGTTGAATCTGTAAAAACTAAAAAACCTGGTTTTGCTGTTGTAGACTTAAGACTTGGAGATGGTAATGGACTTGAGGTTGTAAAAGAAATTCAGTCTTCAAATAGTGATAGTAGGATCATCATGTTAACTGGTTATGGAAATATCCCAACGGCAGTAGCTGCGATCAAAGAAGGTGCTATAGATTATTTAGCTAAACCTGCTGATGCAGAAGATGTAGAAAAAGCATTATTGGCAGATCCTTCAAAAAAAGCAGCCCCACCAGAAAACCCGATGTCGGCTGATAGAGTTAAGTGGGAACATATACATAGAGTTTTTGAGTTATGTAATAGGAATGTTTCAGAAACAGCCAGAAGGCTTAAAATGCACAGAAGAACTCTTCAAAGAATTCTTTCTAAAAGATCACCTAGATAAATTTTTTTATTTTAATTATTTGTTTGGTCAAAAGAGCTAAAAGCATAATTTTAAAAATCTCAGCTAATAGAAACGGTTTTGCACCTAAAGCAAAAATTGGCTTATCCCATCCAATCAATGTTCCAAGCCAAATTAGACCCAAAATATAGATTGTTGAAGTTGCAATAATTAACTTAAATAAAACAACGAAAAAATTATCATCAATCTTAATTTTAGAAGCTAAGTAACAAGCTGTTAAAAAACCAATTAAGTAACCCATAGTTGGTCCTGTAAAGTAAACTAATCCAATACCTTTTTCAGGAGAATTTGAAAATACAGGTAGCCCTGCAATTCCTTCAATTAAATATAGACCAATTGTAGCTAGTGCAATTTTATGCCCAAAACTTATTCCTAAAAATAATACAACAAATGTTTGCATAGTCATAGGAACCGGATAGAAAGGAATTTTGATCTTTGCAGATATAGTTAGTGCTATTGAACCAAGAACAATAACAACCAGAGATTTAAATAGTTTAGCTTGCGTGAGATTTTTTGTTAATTCCATCGTTAAATAATACTCAAAATATAAAAAATAATCTACTTATAATTGTTATAATAATTGAAAGTAAATTTTTTTATATACAGAATATGTTATCATTATAGTATTTAATTATACCTCATGAATAAAATTCTAAAAACAGATCATTTTTATTTGATTGATGGTTCTGGTTATATTTTTAGAGCTTATTATGCTTTGCCTCCATTGACTAGAAAAAGTGATGGACTTCCAACAGGTGCTGTAAGTGGTTTTTGCAGTATGTTATTTAAATTATTAGAGGACTCAAAATCTCATCAAAACTTGCAAAAACCAACACATTTTGCAGTAATATTCGACTCAGCAAGAAAAACTTTTAGAAATGAAATTTATAGTGATTACAAAGCTAATAGGTCAGAGGCGCCTGATGATTTGGCTCCACAATTTGAGTATATAAGAAAATCAGTACTAGCATTCAATTTACCATCTGTGGATCTTCCTAATTACGAAGCAGATGATTTAATAGCTACATATGTTTATCAAATTCTTAAAAAGGGTGCAAAGGTTACAATTGTTTCATCAGATAAAGATTTAATGCAGCTTTATAAAAAAGGGGTTCGAATTTTTGACCCTATGAAAAATAAATTTATAACTGATGATGATGTTGTAAAAAAGTTTGGAGTAGATGCTTCAAAAGTTATTGATGTACAATCTTTAGCAGGAGATAGTAGTGATAATGTTCCTGGTGTTCCGGGGATAGGTGTTAAGACAGCCGCAGAGCTAATTAACAAATATGGCACTTTAGAAAACTTACTAAAATCTGCTCATGAAATTAAGCAAAATAAAAGAAGAGAAACATTAATTGAGAACAAGGATAAAGCATTAATAAGTAAAAAACTTGTAACACTAGATCACAACTCTCCTGTTGATAGGGAGTTAAGTGAATTTAAATTGCAAAATATAGATAAAGATAAATTATATAAATTTTTAAGAGAAATGGAATTTAATAGGTTGTTAAGCTCTGCAATTTCTGCTTATGGAGAACCTGAACTAGAAAGTAATAAGATTGAAACTCAAAATCTAGAAAAACAACAAACGGTAAATAACAAAAATTATTATTTAATTAATAGCTTAGATGAAATTGATAAATGGATAGAGGAGGCAGAAGAAGTTGGTGAAGTCGCTGTAGATACGGAAACCTCTTCATTAGATCCTCACCAAGCAGATTTAGTAGGTATTTCTCTTTGCTCTAAAATTGGAAAAGCATGTTACATACCAGTTGGTCATAAGTCACCCAAGTGTCTTAAAAAAGAAGCAGTAATTAAAAAATTAAAAAAAATATTAGAAGATCCTAGTATTAAAAAAATAGGTCAAAATATAAAATTTGATTTTATCGTATTTTATAAGTGTGGAATAACACTTTCATCAATGGAAGATACAATGCTGATGTCTTATGTCTTAGATGCTGGAAAAAATAGACATAATATGGATACTTTATCAGAAATTCATTTGGGACATAAAACTATTTCTTTTAAAGAGATGGTAGGCACAGGTAAGAAAGAAATTAATTTTAGTGAAGTAGAATTAGATAAAGCAAAAGATTACGCTGCCGAAGATGCTGATGTTACTTTTAGATTATACAAGAAATTTATAAAAAATTTAAAATCAGAAAAGATACTAAATATCTATGAAATTTTTGAAAAGCCATTAATTAAAATTCTTGCATTTATGGAAATAGAGGGAGTTGAAATTGATAGTAAGTTTTTAAAATCTCTTTCATCTAAATTTGAAAAAAAAATCAAAAAACTTGAAAAAGAAGTATTTAAAATTTCTAAAAAAGAGTTCAATATTGCGTCTCCAAAGCAATTAGGTGAAATAATTTATAATGACTTGAAAATAGCTGGTTTGAAGAAAACTAAAAAAGGAAGTTTTGCAACAAGTGCAAGTGTTTTAGAGGATTTAGCTTTTAAAGGTCATGACTTTCCAAAATTAATTTTAGACTGGAGACAAGTTTCAAAATTAAAAAATACTTATTCAGACGCTTTACCTGAACATTTAAACCCAAATACAAAAAGAGTTCATACTTCGTTTTTGCTGGCTGCTACAACGACTGGAAGATTAGCATCTAGTGATCCTAACTTACAAAATATACCAATTAAATCAGAAGATGGAAAAGATATAAGAAAAGCTTTTAAAGCAAAAAAAGATCATTTACTTATTTCTGCGGATTATAATCAAATTGAGATGAGAATTTTAGCAGATCTGGCAGATGTAAAAGAACTAAAAAAAGCTTTTAAAAATAAAGAAGATATCCACTCTTTAACAGCTAGCCAAATATTTAATATTGATATTAAAAAAGTTAATCAAGACCACAGACGAAAGGCTAAGGCTATTAATTTTGGAATTATTTATGGGATTTCGCAATATGGATTAGCTAAACAAATAAATGTTTCTAATTACGAAGCTGAGGAATTTTTAAATTCATATTTTGCAAAGTTTCCAGAAATTAAGGTTTATATGGATAATACAATAAAATTTTGTAGGAAAAGTGGATATGTTAATAATATTTTTGGAAGAAGATCTCATTTTAATGGAATTAATGACAAAAACTTTAATGTAAGAAATTTTCAAGAGCGTGCTGCAATAAATGCACCCATTCAAGGTTCTGCTTCTGAAGTAATGAGATTAGCCATGATAAGATTAGATAAGAAATTATCAGAACAAAAAAACTCTAATTCAAAAATGCTTTTACAAATTCACGATGAACTAATTTTTGAGATCCCAAAAAAAGATGAAAAAGTAATGATTAAATTAATTGAGAAAGAAATGACCAGTGTGGCTCAGAGTGATTATCATTCTTTTTCAACTCCTTTAACAGTTGATATTAATGTTGGAGATAATTGGGGCATGTTACATTAAATTTATAACATTGCCCAAATTAGGACAATTTAGTATTTTTAAACTACTTTATGCAAAAACAAACAATAGCTTTGATAGATGACGATAGAAATATTTTAACAAGTTTAAGTATCGCATTAGAAAAAGAGGGTTTTAAAGTTCAAACATACATTGATGGTGAAAGTGCATTAATCGGTTTAACCAGAATGCCACCTGACTTAGCAGTAATAGATATAAAAATGCCTAAGATGGATGGAGAAGAATTACTAAAAAAACTTCGAAAAAAAACCTCCTTACCAGTAATTTTTTTAACATCTAAAGATGATGAAATTGATGAGTTGTTAGGTCTAAAGCTGGGTGCAGATGATTTTGTAAAAAAATCAGGAGGTTTTTCTATAAAAGTTTTGATTGAAAGAATTAGAGTGCAGTTAAGAAAAAATGATTCAAATAATATTCTTGAGGAAAATAAAAGTCTGATATCTCATGGAAGATTAAAATTAGATCCATCACAACTCGAGTGTGAATGGAATGGAAAACAACTGCCTGATAAATTGACAACAACTGAGTTTTTAATTGTTAAAGAGTTAGCAAAGAGGCCTGGTATAATTAAAGAAAGAGCTCAGCTTATGGATATAGCTTACCGAGAGGATACAGATATTGAGGATAGAACTATTGATAGTCACGTAAAACGAATTAGAAAAAAATTTAAAAAAGTAGATCCTGATTTTTCAGCTATTGAAACTAGGTATGGTAGTGGATATAGATGGAATGTTAGCTAATGTTTAGTAAATACTTAAAAACTCTCTCTATATTAAAAAAATTTTTATTTATAAATTTTGTAATTTTTACAATTATTGGACTATTTACATTCATATATCTAAATAATATTCAGCCAAGTTTAATTAAAAAAAAATCTCAAAATCACACAAACATTATTAACAACACTATTGATAATATTTTAAGGTTAGATGTAAAATTCCAGTCTGATGATATTAGAAGATTTTTATTTTCTACAAGATTTATTTTTCAAAATCTTGATAGAGTAATATTTTTTGATGATCAGCTTAATCTTATTGGAGATACTGATACTTTGGATCTTGATCCAAGATCATTCTCTACAAGACTTGATAAAATTGAATTTGAAAGTTTAGATAATGAGGAAACAGAAAAAATTATTGAGGAAAAAAATATAACAATTGATGAAAAAAAACCTGTTTCATTCAAAGATATATTGAAAAATTATTCTAGTTCTGAAAATTTAGGAGCCCCTTACACATTTACACAAGAAGATTTTAATCAATTTAATGTAACAACAATTAAGAATGTTACAAAGAATGAAATTAATCTTGGTTATGTAGCTATTACAGAAAATGCCAATGAAATAAAGACAGCCATAGATGAGAGAAAAGCATTTGTAATAAGAACAGCTATATCCGTGGGATTTGTAATATTAATTTTTTCTTTTGTTTTAAGCAGATATTTTATCAAACCAATACAAAATCTTGTTGGATATACAATTCGTATCAAAGAAAAAAGTCAAGTTAAACCAGGTATCGAAAATTTAAAAAAAAGAAATGATGAATTAGGACTTTTATCTAATTCTTTAGAGGATATGACAAATGAGCTTCAAAATAGAGTTACACATGCGGAAAACTTTTCGACAGATTTAGTTCATGAGATTAGAAATCCATTAGCATCTTTAAAAAGTGCATCAGAAATTTTACAAGACACAAATGATAGCAAACAAAGAAACAGATTATTGAATATACTTAGTCATGATGTTCAAAGAATAGAAAGATTAATTACTGATTACTCGCAAATGTTAAAGGATGAAGTTGCTTTAAGCAAAGAAAAAATGAAAAAAATTGATATTGAACCTATCATTCAATCTGTTGTTGATGATTATAATAATATTCATCAAGTGAAAAAAGGAATTAAAATTGAATATAAAAATGATGGAAAAGATAAATATTTAATAAACGGTATAGAAAATAGAATTGAACAAATCATTGCAAATTTATTGGATAATTCAATATCGTTTAGTAAAGATGGTGGTAATGTTTTTGTTGATGTTTCTATTAATGAAAAAAATAAAATATCAATCAAAATTATTGATGAAGGCCAAGGATTTAAAGAAAAAGACACATCAAGAATATTTAAAAGATTTTACAGCAATAGACCTGAAAAATTTGGAGAACATTCAGGTTTAGGTTTAAATATAGTAAAAAATTTGGTTGAATTACACGATGGTGAAATTGTAGCATCTAATCGTCTTGATAAAGAAGGCGCAATGATAGAGATAAGATTTCCCAATGTTTAATCTATTGTTGATAAATAAAATCTTAGCTATATAAAGCTTGCCATGGAAGATTATAAAGTAAAAGACATATCCCAAGCAGATTTTGGTAGGAAAGAAATTTCAATAGCTGAAAGTGAAATGCCTGGTTTAATGGCTTTAAGAGAAGAGTATTCTAAAGAAAAACCATTAAAGGGTGCGAGGATTATAGGATGTCTTCATATGACAATTCAAACAGCAGTGCTAATAGAAACCTTAGTTGCATTAGGTGCTGAAGTTCGTTGGTCTTCTTGTAATATTTTTTCAACTCAAGATCATGCAGCTGCTGCAATTGCAAAGGCTGGGATCCCTGTTTATGCCTGGAAAGGTGAAACAGAAGAGGAATATTTGTGGTGTATTAAGCAAACTATAGTGGGAAAACCAGATTGGAAGCCCAATATGTTATTAGATGACGGTGGAGATTTAACAGCTATTATGCATAACGAATATCAGGACTTAATGAAAGATATTAAAGGAGTTTCAGAGGAAACTACCACTGGGATTAAAGCACTTAATAAAATGGAAAAAGATAAATCCCTTTTGGTTCCAGCAATAAATGTGAATGACTCTGTTACAAAATCAAAATTTGATAATTTATATGGATGTAGAGAAAGTTTAGTAGATGGGATAAGAAGGGCTACTGATGTAATGATGTCAGGAAAAATTGCAATTGTTGCTGGTTTTGGAGATGTTGGAAAAGGAAGTGCTGCATCTTTAAGACAAAGTGGTGCTAGAGTTTTAGTTACTGAGGCAGATCCAATTTGTGCTCTCCAAGCTGCAATGGAAGGTTATGAAGTGGTATTAATGGAGGAGGCTATAAGTAGAGCGGATATAGTTGTAACAGCCACAGGTAACAAAGATATTGTTACCGCAGACCATATGAGAGATATGAAGGATAGAGCCATCTTATGTAATATTGGTCACTTTGATAATGAAATACAAGTTGAGGCTCTTAAGAATTATAAGTGGACTGAAGTAAAACCTCAAGTTCATGAAATAGAGTTGCCTAGTGGTAAAAGAATTATTCTTTTAGCTGAAGGAAGATTAGTTAATCTTGGTTGTGCAACTGGACATCCAAGTTTTGTAATGAGTGCATCATTTACTAATCAAGTTATTGCTCAAATTGAACTTTGGCATAATCATAAAAATTATGAAAATAAAGTTTATGTACTTCCAAAACATTTAGATGAAAAAGTAGCAACTTTGCATTTAAAAAAAGTTGGAGCAAAACTAACAAAATTATCAAAAGAGCAAGCAGATTATATAAGCGTTGGAACAGAAGGTCCTTTCAAACCAGATGCCTATCGCTATTAAAGATAGCACAATCGATATCACTTCCGAGAAGTTAACTAAAGAATTAGCTAAAGAATTCACAAAATATCTTAAAGGTGGCGAGTTTATTTTTTTATATGGAGAGATGGGCGTTGGTAAAACAACTTTTGTTAAATATTTTATAAATGAGTATCAAAAAATAAATAATTTAATTCAAACAGAAATTACAAGCCCTACTTTTAGTTTATTAAATGAGTATCAGGTGAAAGACATAAGAATAAAACACTATGATTTATTTAGAATTAATAGGAAAGAAGACATTAATAATTTAGATATTTTTGAAAAAGATAATAAATTAATAACACTTATAGAATGGCCACAATTAATAGCTGATAAACAAGATATAAAATTTATAACTTTAGCATTTAATTATTTAAATCAATTAAATGATAGAACTGTAGATATAAAAGTTTAAATTAAAACCTATTTTGATGAAAAGCTTAGCAAAATTGAAAAAAATAAAAGGTGACGCTTCTTTTAGAGAATTTTACAGAAACAGAGATAATAAATCTATTATTGTAATATCTAAGAAAGAAAAGTTAAAAAATCTTTTAATTTACGATGCGATAAATAAAATTTTAATTAAAAATAAAATTTTAGCACCAAATCTAATAAGTGAAAATTACATTAATAATTATATAGAAATAAATGACTTTGGAGATCAAACTTTGTTTCAAATTTTAAAAAAAAAAAAGAATAATAAATATGTTATTTTTAAAAAGATAATAAAAATTTTAAATAAAATACAATCAATAAAAGATAAAAAAGTAAAAAATTTTAAAAACAAATTATATAAAGTTCAAGAATATAAAAACAATATTTTGTTTGATGAAACTAAACTTTTTTGTGACTGGTATGCACCAAAGATATTGTCTAAATCTAAAAGTATTCAATTTAGAAAAAAATTTAGATTAGAGATAAAAAAATTATTATCAAAATTAAATTATAAAAATGTTACATTTGTTCATAGAGATTTTCATGTTTCAAATTTGATGTATTATAATAAAAAAATTGCAGTAATAGATAGTCAAGATGCACTAATGGGCAATAGAGCTTACGATTTAGCATCTTTAATTGACGACGTAAGATTAAAAACATCTAAAGAACTAAAAGAGAAGGTATTTAAATTTTATATCAAAACAAATAAAAAAATTGATTTGGAAAAATTTAAAAAAGATTTTGAAATATTATCTGTTTTAAGGAATTTAAAAATAATTGGTATATTTATGCGTTTAGCTGAAAGAGATAATAAAAAAAAATATCTTAAATTAATTCCTTATGCTTGGGAATTGATTAATCATAGAATTAAAGAGCAAAATCAATTTAACAATTTGATGTTGCTATTAAAAAATAATTTTCCAAAATTTATAAGGTGAAGTTGTGAAAATAAATACAGCCTTAATTTTATGTGCAGGTTTTGGTAAAAGATTAAATCCAATTACTTTAAATATTCCTAAGCCCTTATTAGAGATTAAAGATGTAAGTATGCTGGAGAAGTGTATTAATTTAATCGAAAAACTAGGTATTCAAAAAATCTTAATAAATACTTTTTATTTAAAGGATCAATTTTCAGTTTTTTTAAACAGTAAAAATTTCAATATTGATATCAAAATAATCGAGGATGGTGTGCATATTTTAGATACAGGGGGAGGTATTCAAAATATGATTAAAGACTCTAATGAAAAGGATTTTATAATTTTTAATCCAGACACAATCTGGAGTAATGACTATAAAGATGAGATATTAAAAATGGAAAAAATGTATTTTTCTGAAAAATTAGAAAACATTCTTCTTTTAGTAAATAAAAAATTTAGTTTTGATAAAAAGTTAAAAGGTGATTTTAATTTAAAAAAAAATTTAATTAACAAAGAGGCTGAAAAAGAATTTATTTACACTGGATGTCAAATAATTAATAAAAAATTATTTATTAAAAAGAAAATAGAAAATTACTCAATTTTGGAAATTTGGAATAATTTATTAAATCAAAAAAAGTTATTTGGTTATGAAAGCCAAAAAGACTTTTATCATTTAACTGATCTAGATATTTTTAAAAAACTAAAAGATCTTTAGCTCTTTCTTGATCAAGATATTTGCAATTAGAAATCTTGCTATTTTCTAACTCTATTAAAAGAGGGTTTCCTGTTGGAATTTCAAGTTTAGAGATCTCATTGTTATTTAAATTAAACAAATATTTGCAAAGAGCTCTAATGGAATTTCCATGAGCAGAAATAAGAATATTTTCACTTGATTTCTGTTCTATCTCGCTACTATAAAATTTTATTACTCTTTCATATGTATCTTTTAGTGACTCGGTATCAGGAATTTTTTCTAAAGGAATTTTTTTATATGTTTCAATATTTAGAGGGTGATATGGATTCTTTTTATCTAAAGGGTCGGGTCTAAGGTCCCAAGAACGTCTAAATTGATGAACTTTTTCTTCTCCAAGTTTTTTTTTCATTTCATCTTTATTTAACCCTGTCAGAGCCCCATAATGTCTTTCGTTCAATTCCCATGCACTCTTTACTTCTTTAAAATCTTGTAATTCTTCCTGTATAATTTTTAAAGTATTTTTAGCCCTTAATTGAAAAGAGGAGTAATACACATTAATTTCAATTTTTTCTTGTTTTATTAATTCACCAGCTTTTTTGGCCTCTGATTTTCCATTTTCTGTCAGATCTACATCAACCCATCCAGTAAATTTCTTTTCAAGATTCCACACACTTTGACCGTGTCTTACTAAAATTAAATAACTCATTTGTTTATCTTTTAAATCAATTTGATAAATAAAACTATATTATTAATGATTAATTATTTTTCAAAATATAAATTTATTTTTTATTTATGCAATTTGATTTTAATTATTTTATATTTATTTCCTGGTAGCTTACTAGGGTGGTTTTTATATAATGATTTAAGTTTACAGCCTCAAATAACTCCAGATTTTATTATTTCAACAAATCATTTATATGCATATATAGTTCTTTCGGTTATTGGTTTTTTTAACTTTCCAAAAAAATAATCAATTTAATATTTTAAGTATTTATTTAATATTTTTATCTATTGTACTTGAGGTGTTACAATACTTTGTGCTTAATAGAAGTTTTGAATTTTCAGATTTGTTTGGAAATCTAGCAGGTGTAATTATAGCTATAATTATATTTTACTTTTTTAAAAAAAAATGAAAATTTTAAAAATTAATTATTTATTTATTTTAATAATTTTTATTTCAGGTTGCTCGTCTGTTCCAAAAAATACAGCAGATAGTTGTTCTATATTTAATGAAAGATACATGTGGTATAAACATGCAAAAAAAGCTGAGAAAAAATGGGGAACCCCAGTTTATTTACAGCTTGCAATTATAAAAATGGAATCCAGTTTTGACTGGTTAGCAAAACCTCCTAGACAGAAATTATTTAAAGTAGTGCCCTATAAGAGACCATCAAGTTCTTTTGGGTATTCACAGGCTGTAAAAGGAACTTGGAAACAATATAAAGAAGAAACTGGGAATAAGCTTGCTGCTAGGACAAGATTTAAAGACAGTGTAGATTTTATTGGTTGGTACACTAATAAAACTGAAAAAATTTTAAAAGTTTCAAAGAAAGATGCTTTCAAGCAGTATATTGCTTATCATGAAGGGTGGGGTAACTATAAAAATTATAAAAAAAATAAAAAAGTAATTAATCTAGCCAAAAGAGTGGAGAAACAATCAAATATTTATAAGCAACAATTATCAGAATGTAAAAATTCTTTATCAACTTCAAAATATATTATTTTTTAGAAAGTTGTTTTTTTAGCTCAATATCAACAGCATCAATTCTTTTACTATTTTTTGCAAGAGTTAAGTACATTGTTGGGGTTACATAAAGTGTGAAGAATGTAGATATTATCATTCCACCAAGTATAGTCGATCCAACAGCCAACCTAGAAGCTTCACCAGCACCTGGTCCAATATTTCCAATAACTAGAGGCAACATTGCTATCATTGTACTTATAGAGGTCATCATGATAGGTCTAAATCTTAGTTCGCAAGCTTCTTTAACTGAGGCTTGTATTTCTTTTCCGGTAGTTCTAATTTGATTTGCATAATCAACAATTAGAATACTGTTTTTTGTCGATATACCGATTAGAATCACTAAAGCGATTTGAGAAAAAATATTTATCGAACTATTTAAAAATAGAATAAATACCAATCCTCCAAAAACAGCCAATGGTACTGTGAGCATAATTATAAAGGGGTGGACAAAAGAGTTAAATGTTGCTGCCATAACTAAATAAGCAGTCAATAATCCAAGGGCAAATATTAAATAAAGTTCATTTGTGGTTTCTTTTACCTCCTCTGACTCACCTTTCCAGGTTATTTGATTATTTGGTGCAACTTCTGCCATAATATTTTCTAGATACTCAATTGCTTCAAATAAAGAGTAATTTTCATTTACATTTGCTGAAATAGTCACTGCTCTCTGTCTATCATATCTTGCTAATTCTTTTGCAGATCCCTCTTCTTTCAAGTCAACTAAATTTGATAGTGAGATCAATTCACCAGTTATACTTGATCTGACAAATAATTTACTTAAGCTATCTTTATCTTTTCTATCTACTAAATATTGCTGGAGAATAATTGGATATTCTTTTCCCAATTTGTTAAATGTAGTAACTCTTTTACCGCCATATAAAGTTTCCAATGTTTGACCAATAGATCTTGTAGATATTCCTAAATCTTTTGCTTTATTTTTATTGATCACCAATTTTACTTCCGGTTTGTTTCTATTATAATCTGATTCAATTCTTGATAATCCTCTATTTCTTCTAAGTTTACTTATTACTTCTTTTTGAATGCTTTCTAATTCTTCATAAGTGCTTCCTAAAATTACCATTTGGACTGGTTTATTATAATTGGAAACCCTGATTCCTTGAGGAGAGATTGGAAAAGCTAAAGTTTGAGGAACAGTTACTATCTTGCCAATGGCTTGTCTCATGATTGTCAAAGCATCTTTATCTCGTTTTTTCCAATCGTCTAGTAAAGCAATTATAATAAAACTATTAAATGAATTTGCAGAACTACCAAAACCTGGAACTCTCATGATAAATCTATTATAGGGACTATCTTCAGCCTGTAGCAATGGAAGCAATCTTTTCTCTACATCTTGAGCTCTTTGTTGTGTATAGTCAAATGAACTTCCTTCATCGGTAAAACCAATAACCAAATAAACACCTCTATCTTCTT
>CACDQB010000022.1 GCA_902554795.1 uncultured Pelagibacteraceae bacterium
TCGTTAGTATCAGTAATAACTTTTTCTACACTCGGAGCTTACCGTGTCATGTCTGGTTTCTAAATAAAAACAAGCAAGACAAAAATACTGTTCTGATGATTGATGCTAGAAACACTTTCAGAAAAGTGAATTCTACCATCAATGATTTCAGCCCAGATCAACTAAAAGGTAATCTTGGGTCGTTAATTACATAATCTTTTTTTTTATCCACTTTTTTTACATTAAAGGGAGGATTAGCCATTATAAAATCACATTTACCAATTAGTTTATGAGGATCAGAGTAAAAACTATTATCTTCAATAATTTTACCTTCCAAACCATGTATGGCTAAATTCATCTTTGCTAATTTAGTATTATTAGTTTTTAGTTCAGTTCCATAAACAGAAATCGATTCATTGATAGATCTTTTAACTTTATCATTAATGAACTGTGCGGTTTGTATAAACATGCCACCAGACCCGCATGCAGGATCATGAACAATGCCATGCTTAGGTTCTATAAAATTTACAATAAGTTGTACAAGTGATGGGGGTGTGAAAAATTCTCCACCTTCTTGTGCCCCCGCTCCAGACATCGAAAATTTCATCAAGAAATATTCATATATACGACCAAAGGCATCTCCAGGAATTGATTTAATGGATTCAGTATTAAAAATTCTTATTAGATTTTTTAGTAAGTCACTTCCAAAATCTTGATAATTTTTGGGTAATATTCCAGCTAAATCAGAATGATCTTTTTCTATCAGGAGCATAGCATTGTTAACTGCTTCGTTAATATCTTTTGACTCAGGTAGATTGGCCAAATATTCATATTTTGACTTATCTCGAAGATATAAAGCAGCTGATCCAATAAAATGATCTTTGGTAATTTCTTTTTTTCCAGTCCTAGGATTGGTGGGTATATTTTTTTCGATTTTCTTTAAAGTTTCATCAAATCTATTTTCTGCAAATCTAAGTAAAATTAAACCTAGAACTGGATCTTTATATTCTGCTGCAGTTAATTTTGATTCTGCTCTTAAAGTATCAGCTGCGCTCCATAATTCTTGTTCTACTTTTTTTATTTGATCGGAATTCATAGTTACTTAAAGTAATAAATATTAATATCATTGAGTATGAACTTATACCTAATATTATCTTAATTTTGTCATAATTTTCCAGTAATTTTAATATTGTTAAAGTTCATTTCTGAGCCTTAAACAACCTCTAAAATATGCAACAACTACAACTGTTCAATTATAGAACTGATTATCTTTTTGAGTCAGAAAATCAAATAGCTAGTTATTACGATGTTTTAAAAGAAACAAAGAATGAAATAAATTATTCAGAACATATTAATCCTAAGAAAGGATTTGCAATATGTGGCATGGAATATGAAGAATATATTGATGTGAAAAAAGATAACCTAAATGGTTTAACTTATGACAATATACTTATTTTTCTAAAAAATTCTAAAAAGGAAGAAAGATTAGAGAGATACAAAAAATTATTAAAATTTAGAAATATAGATTTTGATTCCGATTTGTTTACTTGGAACAACGACGACTTATATTAAACTAATTTTTTGAAAACATTTTTCTAGCCTACAATGACAATGTCAAAATATGATTAGAAGAATAAAAAGTTTTTAGAACATTATACTTGTGATGTTAAAATGGTTTATATCGAATAGATCAAGTGTAGTCGATTTGTAGTCGATTTATTAAAGCTTAGTTGACTAGACTCTTAAATATAATATTATCAACGGTAATAAATGATAAAAGTTTAGACTCTTTGATTTGTAATCAATAGGTCCGCGGTTCGAATCCGTGCGGGGCACCATAATAATCTCTACCAAGCGGTTAATTTCCAACACTCCTCAGCATTTTCAATACGAACATAACAACCAAGGAAAGACATAATTTTAAATGCACAAAAACCTCCGACTAAAATAATTACTACTAACATTACTGAATTAATTTTCTTCATTTACTAACTAGTTTCTCTTCTTAATTGTTCTATTTTAATCTTTTTTTGTAAACTTCTATTTTTATCATAAAGAAGATTAAACTTTATTTGATTATTAGTTTTTACTGTTATTGATTTAGCATTTCTAACTTCTAAATTATCTGCAACAGCACTAATAGGTCTCTTGGATGGATTTAAGTTGGTTATAACTATTTTTGATCGATCATTTACAACTTTACCCTTCCATCTTCTTGGTCTAAATGCACTTATTGGTGATATTGATAATTTTTTTGAATGAAGACTTAGAATAGGTCCATGAACAGAAAGATTGTAAGCCGTACTACCAGCTGGTGATGACACTAACACACCATCAGAAACTAATTTTTTGATTATTTGTTTTGAACCTTGTTTAATAGATAATGAAGCAGCCTGCCTACTTTGTCTAAGTACAGATACTTCGTTGATTGCTATAGATCTCTTGGTTTGATTATTTTTACGTTTAACAATCATTTCTAAAGGAGAAATTGTAACCAAATTTGCCTTTGACAAGTTTTTTAAAATATCTTTTGAGGAAAATTTATTCATAAGAAAACCATAATTTCCAGAATTAATCCCATAAAAATGTTTTTTAGAATTCTTGTTTCTTTTAAGTGTTTGAAGCATAAAACCATCTCCACCAATTACAATTATGAGATTTCCTTTTTTAAAATGATTAGATTTAATTTTTTTAAGTAATAAATTTTTAATCTTTGAAGATTTTTTATTTTTATCTGAAATAATTTGAAGTTTACTCATTTACTGGTGCCCTCGGCCAGACTCGAACTGGCACTCCGCAAGCGGCAAGGATTTTAAGTCCTTTGTGTCTACCAATTTCACCACGAGGGCATTAATGAATTTCATGTTATTTAAGCTATTATTTATATTTGAACAAGACTAATAAATAAATTTTTAACTTGCTACCTTAAATATATAAATCCTTGAGTCTTTATCTTTATATCTATAGTAAGTACCTCCCGTTGAAACAACAACCAAATATTGTTCACCTTTATGAGAAAATAAAGTTGGAGGTGCACTTCCAGCTGCATTCATTTCATATTCCCAAATAATCTTTCCTGTATATGAATTAATACCATAGACTAAATTATCGTGAGTGCCTGTAACAAACAGCACTCCTCCTGAATTAAGAGCAGTGCCGCCAAAAATAGATGTTCCTATAGGTTTTTCATCATTTAAAGTTTTTTCGTATCCAACTGGTGTTTTCCATAAAATTTTTCCTGTTTTTAAATCTAATTTTGCAACATAGCCCCAAGGAGGATTTGATGCTGGATTACCATCATTTGTAGTAAATTCACTCCAAGCAAGACCGTTAGCCTCAACTCTAATTTTATTATTTCTTACTAATTTCTCATCCCAAACAGTGAATAAATCATTTATATTATCAAAATCTTTACGAGTGATATCTATTTTTTTGTGTTTTAGTCTGATTTTTTTAAAATCGAAATTATTTTGTAAATGATCAAGTAAAGTTATTCCAACTAAAGATGGTGCGTATTCTAATTGAAATTCCCCCTTTTGAACATTAACACCATTTCTATTTTTGCCATGACAAGAAGAACAGTTATTTAAGTAAATCTCATATGCATTTTTATACTTTTCAGTAAACTTAGGTAAAATTTCCATTGAATAAAAATATGGTTTTAATTTCCAAGGATAGTTGTTTACTGGAACATATATTACATCTTCAAAAGGGTTTAAGGAACCTCCATACCATTCGCCACCACCATGAAGACCAAATATGATGGTAAATTTATCAAAAGATGGTGGTGGAAAATATCCAATTCTTGAATTCTTTAGTTTATTTTTTATCTCTTCTTGGTTCTTTTGACTTAATTCGGAATAATCGTTGTGTGTATATTCTATTTTAGAAAGTCTTTCTGGTAACAAATATTTTCTTTGAAAATCAAAATTTTTTTCACCTTCTACAATTGAACTTTCTACGTCAACGAATTCAATATCAAATAAAGGTAGACCACTAAACCGATCAAGAGTAATTGCGTTTCCGGTTTTAGAAACTAATACAACTATAGAATATTTTTTTTCATCTATAACTATGTCATCTAGAAAAGGTGGAAAAGCCAAATCGTAATCCCATAAATCATGAAACACATCTTGAAATGTCCAAATTATTTCATCTTTATTTAAATCTACAGCTATAATACTTGATGATCTTGAATTAATACCAGGTCTCTTAACTCCATAAAGACTTGGCTGAGGATTTCCAGTTGGCACATAAATTATTTTATTTATTTCATCATAAGCTGTCCCTGCCCAGGGTGTGCCACCTACAAAGTTTCTTTCTTTACGATCAAATAAAGGTATTATTTTTAAGATTTTCCCATTATCCAAGTTAACTTTATATATTGCTTTATTTGTATGCTGAGTGATAATTAGGATATTTTTTTCCAAGTCTACAATTGGGCTTGTAATAGTTGTCAAATCTACAGATCCATCATTACCAAAAGATTTAATTCTTTTACCGGTGTTTAAATCAATTTTATAAGTTTTGCCTCCTACTGGAAGAATTAGATAATCCTTATCTTTTTTTGAATATGCCACTATACCTCTTCTCGATGGAGGAAAAGCTGAAGTTAGTTCCCATAAAACTTTTTTGGTTTCAATGTCTATACAAATTATTTTCCAATCTGCACTTACAAAAACTAATTTACCATTTAAAAAAATTGGATTTACCTCAATGTTTTGTTTCCATTTATTTTTAATATTTTTTTCGTTTAATATATATGGAGAGTGTACACTTGAGTCTTTGTACTTATGAGATTTATCAATAGTGGAATAACTCCAAAATAGTTTTAAGTTTTTAATATTATCTAGATTAATTTGATTATTATTATGAAATTTAGAATTATGATTATCAGCATGAGATCTTGACCATTGATTAAAATTTAATTTTTTAAACGGTTTGTATTTAGTGTTTTCGTTAAATTCTTTATTGACTAAACCTTTTATGTTTTTAGGTTTTTTTTCTTTCTTAGAAATATTTATCAAATCCTCTTCATATGGTGGTTTGTTAAGCTCAAAATCTCTAATATTTTTATTTTTAAAGGTAGAGGCTAAATTATACAGCAAGGGGTAATCTCCTAATATTATTTTTATTGATTGTTTTGCTGCATAACGGCTAAAGCAATCATTAACTTGCTTTATTCCAAAATCTTTTAAGGAATAAAAAATTTTATAAGTTTTACAGTAGGGAGAAGAAAACAAATAATATGAAATTAACGAAACTAATACTAATAAAGAAAATATTGAAAAAAAAATTAGTTTTTTTTTATTTAAATTATTTAACATTATGTAAATAGAATCTCTATACTTATAATTTATAATTTAAGGATATTAACATGTAAATTTTTTTACAGTCGCATCATGATATTAATGCTTTTTTTAAATATTTGTAATCAAGCTCACAATCTTTATATCCACGTTTTACTACATTTAAGTATCTTTCTGTTGGAAATTTAAAAGGTGTTTTATTAACCATTGTATAAGTCATCACTTTTTTTCCATAATAATAAAAATAATGTTTTTTATAAAGAATTGGAAAATCTTCATATACATCTAATTTTTTTTCATCACTTTTTGAAATTTCAAATAAAGCACCTGGTACGATAGAATTTTTTTTGGATTCTATATCTGCAGCCCTATATTTGCTTCTAAAAGTTAATTTAAAATCTTTTAAATTTATTTTTTTTAAAAAGATACTATCTTTACATCTACGCTTCATTTGAAAATGATGAAGATTACTTCCATAAGCAAAATACAGCATTATCTATCTACCACCTCAATTTTTTTCTCATTTATAAATTTTAAAATTTGAGTATTGCAATTATCAATTTTATTTTGATCTTCTGATCTTATTACTATTGAGACTCCTAATTTACCCGCATGAAAAAATGGATAACTTCCTATTTCAACATCTTGATTATCATTTTGAACTTTTGTTAAAGAGTTAGCTATTTCACTTTCAACAGTTCTTAAACTGATTGTGAGACTTTTAATAGGTTCTCCCCCTACTATAATATTGGTTAAGCCACCTAACATTGATTTTAAAATGGAAGGAACTCCTGGCAAAGAAAATACATTTTCAACATTAAATCCTGGTGCTCCGCTTGTTGGATTTAAAATTAATTTTGCATTCTCTGGCATCCATGCCATTTTTTGTCTACCTTCATTAAATTCTCCTGGCTGGTAATAAGCTTCTAAAATTTTAAAAGCTTCTTTATGAACTTCATATTTTATCCCAAATGCTTTTGAAACTGATTGAGCTGTTATATCATCATGAGTAGGTCCAATACCACCAGTTGTAAAAACGTAATCATATGTGGTTCTAAGTAAATTTAAAGTATCAACAATAGTCTCTTCAACATCAGGTATTACTCTAACTTCCGCTACATTTACTCCAATTGAATTAAGCCAAATAGCTAAGGTTGAGGTATTTGTGTCTTGAGTTCTGCCAGATAAAATTTCATTACCTATAATTAAAATTGATGCATTAACTTTTACTTTTTTATTCATATGAAATATATAATTTACTGATGGAATTTACCAAGTCTTTAATAAAAGGCAAACTAATCAAACGTTATAAAAGGTTTTTTACTGATATTAAGGTCGGTAAAGAAATTGTCACAGCTCACTGTCCTAACACAGGATCAATGAAAGGTTTGTTAGATGAAGGTAATGAAGTTTATTTGCTTCCTAATAACGATCCAAAAAGAAAACTAAAATATGGATTGGAAATTATTAAATCTAGAAAAAATTTAGTTGGGGTGAATACTCACATTGCAAATAGAATAGTTGAGCATGGACTTCACAACAATCTTATAAATGAAATTAAAAATAATGACTCTATAAAACCAGAGGTTTTTTTTAATCAGGAAACTAGATTTGATTTTTTGTTAGAAAAAAAGGGTCAAAAAATCTTTGTTGAGGTAAAAAATGTTACATTATTTAGAAATAAACATACCGCTGAATTTCCAGATGCACCAACAAGTAGAGGAATTAAGCATTTATTAACCCTTATTGATGCCATAAAAAAAAGTTATAAAACATACTTAATATTTTTAGTTCAAATTCAAAATATGAAATATTTTAAAATAGCTAAAGATATAGATGAAGAATATTATAACGCCTTCCTAAAAGCTAAAAAAGCTGGTGTTAATTTTTTGGCTTATAGATGTGATATAAGTTCTAAGAAAATTTTTATAGATAAAAAATTAAAAATTATTGATGACTGATTATAAAGAGAAATTTGAAAAAATGAGGGTTGCAGGAAATTTAGCTGCAAGAACCTTAGATATGTTAACTGAAAATATTAAAGAAGGCGTATCAACTGATTATATTGATAAACTAGGATATGAATTTATAAGAGATAATGGAGGGTACTCTGCCCCATTATATTATAGAGGGTTTACAAAATCATTATGTACATCTTTAAACCATGTTGTGTGTCATGGAATACCTTCTGAAAGAATTTTACAGGAAGGTGACGCTGTAAATGTTGATGTAACAGCAATCGTAGATGAACACTATGGTGATACAAGTAGAATGTTTTGTATTGGAAAAACTCCTGTTAAATTAATCAATCTTATAGATGCTACATACGAGTCTATGATGAGAGCAATTAGAATTTTAAAACCTGGAATAAAATTAGGAGATATAGGTTATGAAATTCAATCTTTTGTCGAAGAAAAAGGTTTTTCAGTTGTCAGAGATTTTTGTGGACATGGAATAAGCACTACATTTCATGAGCCACCAAATATTTTGCATTACGGTAATAAAAATTCAGGAATGGATCTTAGGCCTGGAATGACATTTACTATAGAACCAATGATTAATGCTGGTAAATATGATGTTAAAATGTTGAATGATGGGTGGACAGCTGTAACAAAAGATAAATCTTTATCTGCACAATTTGAACATACGTTAGGAATTACTGAAAATGGTTATGAAATCTTTACAGAATCTGTTAAAGGTTACTCAAAGCCTCCATACTTATAATTAATGATTAAAAGATACTCGCGAAAAGAATTAACTAATATTTGGTCAGAGGAAAATAAATACAAAATCTGGTTAGATGTTGAGGTTGCAGCTGCTGAGGCAATGGAAAAACTTGGTCAAATTCCAAGGGGTGTTGCTTCAGTTGTAAGAAAGAAAGCTAGAATTAATGTAAGCAGAATTCACAAAATAGAATCTGAAGTAAAACATGATGTAATAGCGTTTCTTACTTCCGTAACTGAAAAAGCTGGAATTAAAGCTAGATACCTTCACCAAGGTATGACCTCATCAGACGTTTTGGACACCAGCTTTAACATTCAATTGGTTCAATCAGGTAAAATCATCTTAAAAGATATAGATCAAATTTTAAATGTTTTAAAAAAACAGGCAAAAAAATATAAATTCACACCTTGCATGGGAAGAAGCCACGGTATTCATGCTGAACCTATTACTTTTGGATTAAAATTAGCTTCTTTTTATGAAGAATTTAAAAGAAACAGAAAAAGACTAAAAGATGCTATTGATGAAGTTTCTACATGTGCAATTTCTGGTGCCGTTGGAACATTTGCAAACATTAATCCAAATGTTGAAAAACATGTGGCAAAAAAATTAGGTTTAAAAGTAGAACCAATTTCCACACAAGTAATTCCAAGAGACAGACATGCTTTTTATTTTTCTGTTTTAGGAATTATTGCAGGATCTATAGAGAGAGTAGCAATTGAAATAAGGCACTTACAAAGAACTGAGGTTTACGAGCTACAAGAATATTTCTCTAAAAATCAAAAAGGATCCTCAGCGATGCCGCACAAAAAAAATCCAATCTTAAGCGAGAATTTAACAGGCTTAGCTAGGATGGTTAGAAGTGCAGTTGTGCCAGCACTTGAAAACATAGCGCTTTGGCATGAAAGAGATATTTCCCATTCAAGTGTTGAAAGAAATATTGGTCCAGATGCTAACATAACAACTGACTTTGCTTTGGTTAGGCTTACAAGTATTTTAGACAATATAATTGTTTACCCAAAAAAAATGCTTGAAAATTTAAATTTAACAAAAGGTTTAATTTTTTCTCAAGAAGTTATGTTGGAGTTAACTAAAACAGGTTTGAGCAGAGAAAAATCCTACAAGATGGTACAATCTTACGCAAAAAAATGCTTCGCAGAAAATTTGAACTTAATTGACGTCATTTCATCAGATAAATTTATAATGAGTAAAATTTCACCAAAAAAACTAAAGTCTATATTTAATTATTCTAAACACTTTAAAAATGTAAATTTTATCTTTAGAAGAGTTTTTAAATAATGAAAAAAGGTAAAAAATTATACGAAGGAAAAGCTAAAATCATTTATGCTACAAATGATAAGAACTTAGTTATTCAATATTTTAAAGACGATGCAACTGCATTCAATAATCAAAAAAAAACTACCATAGAAGGTAAAGGTGTTTTAAATAATAGAATATCAGAACATATACTCTCTAACCTTTCTCAAATAGGAATTAAAAATCATTTAGTTAAAAGATTAAATATGCGTGAGCAAATTATAAAGCTTGTCGAAATAATTCCGATCGAATTCATTGTGAGAAATGTTGCAACAGGGTCAATTACTAAAAGATTAGGTATTGAGGATGGCACTGTTTTAAAGGAACCTTTAATTGAATACTGCTTAAAAGATGACAAGCTTGGAGATCCATTAATATCTGAAGAGCATATTTTAGCGTTTGATTGGGCAACAAAAATTGAAATAGATAAAGTTAAAAAAATGATTTTAAGAATTAATGATTTTATGATTGGGATGTTTAGAGGTGTTGGAATTAAACTAATCGATTTTAAATTAGAATTTGGAAGAATTAAAATTGATGGAAAAAACGAAGTTATTTTAGCGGACGAAATTAGTCCTGATACTTGTAGATTATGGGACAGCATTACAGAAAAAAAATTAGATAAAGATCGATTTAGAAAAGATCTGGGTGATTTAATTCCAGCCTATACTGAAGTTGCTAAAAGATTGGGTATACTTCATGAACAATCTAATGTTTCAGCAGTAAATGTAACTAAATTATCTTCGGTTAAAAGAAAGAAAAAATGAAAATTTCAGTAATCATAACTTTAAAAAAAGATGTACTTGATCCACAAGGAAAAGTTATTCAACAAACCTTAGATGGAATGGGTTTTGAAGATGTTAACGAAATTAGACAAGGTAAATATTTTGAAATAGATACTAAAGAAACTGATAACGACAAAGCAAAAGCAAAAGTTGAAGAAATGTGTAAAAAACTTTTGGCAAATCTTGTAATTGAAAATTATAAAATTATTGATCCAAAGTAATTAATGAAATCATCAGTTATTACTTTTCCTGGTTCAAATTGTGATAGAGACATGGATGTCGCTTTGAAGAAATTTGGATTTAAAAACAAAATGGTTTGGCATGCTGATGCTGAATTACCAAAAAGTGATTTGGTTGTATTGCCAGGTGGTTTTTCATATGGGGACTACCTAAGATGTGGAAGTATGGCATCTAAATCAAAAATAATGCAGTCTGTAATTAATTTTGCAAATTCAGGAGGTATGGTTATGGGTATCTGTAATGGATTTCAAATATTGGTAGAAACTGGTTTAGTTCCAGGTGTTTTGCTTAGAAACAAATATTTAGAATTTATTTGTAAAAACGTTTTTGTAAAAATTAACGATAAAAAAAATAAATATTTTAAAAATGTTGATAACCAAGTTTTAGAATTTCATATAGCTCACAATGAAGGAAATTATTTTTGTACCAATGATCAATTAAAAGAAATTGAAGATAACAATCAAATAGCTATTAATTATTGTGATGAAAATGGAAAAATAGAAGATCAATTTAATCCTAATGGATCTATAAAAAGTATTGCTGGTATATTTAATAAAGAAAAAAATGTTCTAGGAATGATGCCCCACCCTGAAAGAATGATTGATACATCTTTATCCGGTGAGGATGGATCATTATTTTTTAAAAACTTAATAAACAACTTAAAATGATTGTAAACGAACAAGTAGCAGTTGATCACGGTTTAAAAAAAGATGAATACGCTAAAATTTGTGAGCTATTAAAGAGAACCCCTAATATCACAGAACTAGGGATTTTTTCTGCAATGTGGAATGAGCATTGTTCCTATAAATCATCAAGATTACATTTAAAGAAGCTACCTACTAAAGGAAAGAAAGTTATTCAAGGTCCTGGAGAAAATGCTGGTGTTATTGATATTGAAGATAACGATGCAATAGTTTTTAAAATAGAAAGCCATAACCATCCATCGTTTATTGAACCTTACCAAGGAGCTGCAACTGGAGTTGGAGGAATAATGCGTGATGTCTTTACAATGGGTGCAAGACCAATTGCTAATTTAAACTCTATACATTTCGGATCACCACAGCACAAAAAAACAAAAAATTTATTAAGAGGAGTTGTTCATGGCATA
>CACDQB010000023.1 GCA_902554795.1 uncultured Pelagibacteraceae bacterium
ATCGTTCGTAATTTCCATAGCTAAATCTGTAAATAATGATTTAACAACTGGTGTCATCAATGAAACATAATCCAAAGCTTCTTGTTTAATTTTTTCATCTGGATGATAAAGACTTACCTCAGTTTGTTGTGATAACCAAAAACATAAAGCCCTTTCTCCTTCAATAATTGACTTCATATTAAGTAAAGATCTTCTAATATCCGCATGATCAATTATAAAGTCTGCGCCATTTGAAGATTTTGAATTATTTGTTTTTCCTTGCTTTCTATCTTTTGCGTAGGCAAGTGAGTTTTGATAAGCAATTTCAGAAATTCCTAAACCTTGAATGCCTACCACTATTCTCTCAAGGTTCATCATAGTAAACATAGCGCTAAGACCTTTGTCTTTGTTACCAATCATATACCCTGTTGCTTCATCAAAATTTAAAACACATGTTGCTGAACCCTTAATTCCCATTTTGCTTTCAATAGATCCTGTTGAAATTCCATTTCTTTGACCAACACTACCATCTTTATTTACAATAAATTTTGGAACTAAAAATAAACTAATTCCTTTAGTGCCCGCAGGAGAGTCCGTTGATCTTGCTAAAACTAAATGAATAATATTTTCAGTTAAGTCATGATCACCAGAAGTTATAAAAATCTTTTGACCACTAATTTTATAGGTATCATCAGATTGTTTGACGGCTTTGGTTTTTAACAAACCTAAGTCTGTACCACAGACTGGTTCTGTTAAACACATAGTGCCACTCCATTTACCTTCGACGATCTTTGGTAAATATTTATCTTTAATTTCATCTGAAGCATGATGATTAATACAATTGTAGGCACCAATACTAAGTTCACTATATAATTTAAATGACAAACTGGCTGAGGAAAGCATTTCATCAAAGAACGCGCTTACTGTTTTTGGCATTCCTTGGCCTCCATATTTGGGGTCACAAGACAATGACGTCCAACCATCTTCAATGTATTTCTGATATGCTTCTTTGTAACCCGGTGGTGTTCTGACAACACCATTTTCTAAAATTGCTGGATTTTCATCACCCGCTTTAGCAAGAGGTAAAATTAAATTTTGATTTATTTTAGCTGCTTCTTCTAAAATATCTTTAACAAGATCTGCACTCACCTCATTATATTTTTCAAGCTCATTATAGTTTTTATTGTCTCTTAATTTTTCAAAGAGAAACATCATATCTTTTACTGGAGCAGTATAACTTGGCATATTTAAAGCTTAGAATAATTCTAGTTTTATTGCAATTTTGAAATTATCGCATCACCCATTGCTGACGTGGAAGTTTCTTTCATGCCTTCTGACATTATATCTTTAGTTCTTAACCCATCATTTAAAACATCTTGAACTGCTTTTTCTAAAATATCTGCTTCTTTATCAAGATCTAAAGAATACCTCAGTGCCATAGCAAAGCTCAAAATAGAAGCAATTGGATTTGCTATTCCTTTACTAGCTATATCTGGAGCTGACCCGTGTATAGGCTCGTACATTGCTCTCATCTCACCATCTTTATTTTTTGCGCCCAAAGATGCTGATGGTAAAAGACCTAAAGATCCCGTTAACATTGAAGCTTGGTCCGACAACATATCTCCAAACAAATTATCTGTTACAATTACATCAAATTGTTTTGGGTTTCTTAAAAGCTGCATAGCACAATTGTCTGCTAACATATGACTTAATTCTACATCTTTGTATTCTTTTTCATGAAGTTCTTGGACTTCTTCTTTCCACAATTGTCCTGCTTCCATCACATTTGATTTTTCACACGAAGTAACCTTGTTTGATCTTTTTCTAGCTAAATCAAAAGCGATCCTAGCTACTCTAGTAATTTCACTAGTCGTATAAGTGTGTGTATTAATTCCTTTTCTTTCTCCATTTTCAATTGGCTTAATTCCTCTAGGTTCACCAAAATATATACCACCCGTTAACTCTCTTACTATCATTATATCTAGTCCTGAAACTACTTCTGGCTTTAGGGTTGAAGCATCGACTAATTGTTTAAAACAAATTGCAGGCCTTAAGTTAGCAAAAAGCTTTAATTCTTTTCTAAGTTTTAATAATGCTCTTTCTGGTTTTTTGGAAAATTCTAGGTTATCCCATGTAGGACCACCAACTGCTCCAAGCATAATTACTTCACTTTCTAGTGCTTTGTAAAAAACCTCATCAGTGATTGGAGTACCGTGTTTATCATAAGAACAACCACCAACTAGCTCCTGATCAATTTCAAAATCTAAAGATTTTTTATCATTAAACCAATTAATAATTTTTTTTACCTCAGCTATTACCTCCGGACCAATACCATCACCAGGAAGTAAAAGTATTTTTCTTTTTTTTACTTTAATCATTAAATACCCAAGGCTTTTCGTTTTTTAAATTTGTTTCAAACTTTTCTATTTTTTCTGATTTTTTTAGCGATAAAGCGATATCATCAAGTCCTTCTAACAAACATTTTTTCTTAAATGGATCAACTTCAAATTTTAGCTCATTATTTCCATAAACTATTTTTTCCTCTTGCAAATCAATAGAAATTTCTTCTTGTCTATTTGCGTATTCAGATAGCTCTTTTATTTTTTCTTCTTCAAGGATTATAGGCAAAATTCCATTTTTAAAACAATTACTAAAAAAAATATCTGCATAGCTTGAACTTATTACACAAGTAATTCCAAAATCTAATAAAGCCCAAGGAGCATGTTCTCTTGATGAACCACATCCAAAGTTTTTTCCAGCAATTAAAATTTTAGATTGATTAAATGGATCTTTGTTTAACACAAAATCATTTATTTCTTTGCCTTGATCATCATATCTCATTTCAAAAAACAAATTTTTTCCAAGACCAGTTCTTTTGATAGTTTTTAAAAACTGTTTTGGAATTATCATGTCTGTATCAATATTTACAATTGGTAAATAAGCTGGGATACTTTTTAATTTATTAAATTTTTGCATTTAATTTTGATACTTTCTGACATCATCTAAATTACCTGAAATTGCAGCTGCTGCAGCCATTCCTGGACTAACCAGATGGGTTCTACCACCTCTACCTTGTCTTCCCTCAAAATTTCTATTTGATGTAGAGGCGCATCTTTCTTCTGGCTTTAATTTATCGGCATTCATCGCTAAACACATAGAGCAACCTGGTTCTCTCCATTCAAACCCTGAGCTAACAAAAATTTTATCTAGTCCTTCTTGCTCTGCTTGTTCTTTAACTAAGCCTGAGCCTGGAACTACTATTGCATTAACATGCGATGATACTTTTTTATCTTTTACGATTTTTGCTGCTTCTCTCAAATCCTCTATTCTGCCATTAGTACAACTACCAATAAATACTTTATCTATTTTTATATCTGTGGCAGCCATGTCAGGTTTTAAACCCATATACTTTAAAGCTCTTTCAATTGAATTTTTTTTATCTTCATCAGTCTCATTATTCGGATTCGGAACTTTTCCATCAATTGTTATTACATCTTGTGGTGACGTACCCCATGTAATCATGGGTAAAATTTCATTTGCGTTAAGGCTAATTTCTTTATCAAAACTAGCATCAGCATCTGTTTTTAAAGTTTCCCAATAGTTCAAAGCTTTATCCCAATATTCACCTTTTGGAGACATTGGTTTTCCTTTTAAATATTCAAAAATTTTTTCATCTGGTGCAATTAATCCTGCTCTTGCACCACCTTCAATTGTCATATTGCAAATAGTCATTCTTTGCTCAACACTTAAAGATCTTATTAAATCTCCAGCATATTCCACGACAGATCCTGTTCCACCTGCTGTACCTATTTTTCCAATTATTTGAAGTATTACATCTTTGGAAGTAACTCCTAAAGGAAGTTCACCATTAACATTAATTCTAAAATTTTTAGCTTTCTTCTGAACTAGTGTTTGGGTTGCTAAAACATGTTCAACTTCTGAAGTTCCTATTCCAAATGCTAAAGCACCAAATGCTCCATGCGTTGCGGTATGACTGTCTCCACAAACAATAACTGTACCTGGCTGAGTAAAACCTTGTTCAGGTCCTATGATATGAACGATACCTTGCCTCTTATCATCCATACCAAATAACTGAACACCAAATTCTTTACAATTTGCCTCTAAAGTATCTACTTGAATTTTTGACTCTTCATCTGAAATACCTTTTGATCTGTCAGTTGTTGGAACATTATGATCTGCAACTGCTAAAGTTAAATTTGGGTGTCTAACTTTTCTATTAGAATTTCTTAATCCTTCAAAAGCTTGGGGGCTTGTCACCTCATGAATTAAATGTCTATCTACAAAAAGTAAAGATGTGCCATCATCTTGTTGATCAACTAGATGATCGTTCCAAATTTTATCGTATAATGTTGTAGACATTGAAAAAAAAATTATTTTTTTTCTGTAGAGCTTTCTGATTTTTGTTCTTCTTTAGGAGCCTCTGCTGATGGAGCCGCCTCTTCTTTAGGTGCTGCTTCTGCTTTAGGAGCTTCTTCTTTTGGTACTTCTACTGCAGGAGCTACATTTTCCTCTGTAACTGTTTCTGGTTTTGCCTCGATATCAATACCAATTTTTTTTCTAATTTTTTCAGCAATCCTTGCTGATTTACCAGTTCTGTCTCTTAGATAGTAAAGTTTTGCTCTTCTTACTTTACCTGATCTAATAACCTTAATTGAATCAATTAAAGTTCCAAATAGTGGGAAAGTTCTCTCAACACCCTCTCCAAATGAAATTTTTCTAACCGTAAAAGATGAGTTTAGATCTCTACTTTTTTTAGCAATACACACTCCCTCAAAATATTGAATTCTTTCTTTTTTACCCTCGGTAATTCTCACACCAACTTTAACAACGTCTCCAGGATAAAATTCTGGAATTTTTTTCTCTGAAAGAATTTTGTTAACGTTATGCTGGTTTATTTCTTCAATTGTTTTCATGTTAGTATTTATCAAATTAATTCTTCTTATATTTTTCCCATAAATCTGGTCTTCGGACGCGTGTTATAGCCTCAGATTGAGATAAACGCCAGTGTTTAATTTTATTATGATCACCTGATAATAGCACGTCTGGTACAGCTTTTTCCTCCCAAATTTGAGGTTTTGTATACTGAGGGTACTCTAGAAGACCATTTTCAAAGGTTTCATCTAATTTAGAGTTTTCATTTCCTAATACACCTGGCAGCAATCTTAAAATACTATCTATAACTACATATGCCGCCGACTCCCCGCCTGACAAAACATAATCTCCGATACTAATTTCCTCAATATTTCTTGTTGAAAGAATTCTTTCATCCACACCTTCAAAATGACCACAAATTAAAGACAGAGATTTTTCATTAGCAAGCTCTTTTGCTAAATTTTGATCAAATTTTTTTCCTTTTGGTGATAAGTATAAAATTCTCTCATTCTCATTTTTGTTTTCATCTAAAGACTTTGCAAGAACATCTGCTTTTAACAACATCCCTGAACCACCCCCATAAGGTGTGTCATCTACTGTTTTATGTTTGTCATCAGCTGAATCTCTTATGTTTACAACTTTAAGTTTCCATAAATTATTTGATAAAGCTTTTCCATAAAGTCCTTTAGATAAAGGACCAGGAAAAACCTCTGGATAAAGTGTAAACACTTGAGCTTGCCACATAAATAATCTTTAAATTATTTTTTTTCCTCTGCTGGAGCTGCTTCTGCTTTAGGAGCTTCTGCTGCTGGAGCTGCCTCTGCTTTAGGAGCTTCTTCCTTAGGAGCTTCTGCTGCTGGAGCTGCCTCTGCTTTAGGAGCTTCTTCCTTAGGAGATTCTGCTGCTGGAGCTGCTTCTGCTGGAGCTGCCTCTGCTGGAGCTGCTTCTGCTTTTGGAGCTTCTTTATTATCCTCTTCTTTTTTATTTCTCTCTTTTTTTGGCACTGCTTTATTTGGATTATTTCCATTTGCTGGCATAGGCATTAGTTCGTTCTCACCTAAAATTCTCGCTACTCTAGTTGTTGGTTGAGCTCCTTGACCAAGCCAATATTTAATTCTCTCAGCTTCTAAGCCCACTCTTTCTTTTTTCTCTTTTGGTAATAGAGGATTAAAGAAACCAACCTTTTCTATAAATCTTCCATCTCTTGCAAAACGACTGTCGGCAACAACAACCTTATAAACAGGACGTTTTTTTGTTCCACCTCTTGATAATCTTAATTTTAACATTTCTTCTCCTTTTTTACTTTAATTGGTTAAATAGCTCTGGCGGTATACCTTTATCAGACATACCTTTCAGATTTCCTTTTGACATCTTTTTCATCATTTCAGACATCATTTTAAATTGCTTGAGCAATTTATTGATAGTGGCCGGATCTGTGCCAGAGCCATTAGCAATTCTTTTTTTTCTAGAACCATCTATTATTTTTGGGTTCTCTCTTTCTTTTTTTGTCATTGATAAAATAACAGCTTCATTTTTAGTAATTATACTTTCATCAATTCCCGCTGAGTCCATTTGAGATTTAATTTTAGAAACTCCTGGCATAAAAGACATAATTCCCTCAATACCACCCATTTTTTTCATTTGTCTTAATTGAGATAAATAATCTTCCATAGAGAATTGACCTTTTTTTAAATTTTCCTCTGCTTTTTTAAGATTTTCTTCTCCTAAATCTTGAGCCGCCTTTTCTACAAGGGATACGATATCCCCCATACCAAGTATTCTGTTTGCAATTCTGTCTGGATGAAATACTTCAAGATTATCTATTTTTTCTCCTATCCCTAAAAATTTAATTGGGACGTTTGAAACATATTTCATACTCACTGCGGCTCCACCTCTTGCATCACCATCAGCCCTAGTTAAAATAATTCCAGATAAATTAACTGTATTTTTTAAATTCTTTTGCCACTGAGGCTGCAACTTGACCTGTTAAAGAGTCTGCAACTAAGAAGGTTTCTGTTGGATTAATGACACCTTCAATTTGCTTAATCTCACTCATCATTTGTAAGTCGATTTGAGTTCTACCAGCAGTATCAAATAAAATTATTTCAGCTCCATTTAAATTAGCAGCACTTATTGCTCTTCTACAAATATCAGCAGGTTGCTGACCTTCTATAATAGGTAAAGTTAAAATATTATTTTGTTCTCCTAAAGATCTAAGTTGTTCTTGTGCAGCTGGTCTGTAAATATCTAGACTGACCATCATTACTTTTTTCTTTTTATTATTTTCTAAAAATTTTGCTAATTTTGCTGTTGTTGTTGTTTTACCAGAACCTTGTAATCCAACTAACATCATTGGCACAGGCGGTACAGCGTTTAAGTTTATATCATTATTTGTTGCACCTAATAAGTCTACAAGCTCATCATAAACAATTTTAACAACCATATCCCCAGGAGAGGTAGACCTTATTATCTCTTGGCCTAAGGCTTTTGGTTTAACTTTTTCAATAAAATCTTTTGCAACATCCAATGAGACATCTGCTTCAAGTAAGGCTTGCCTAATTCCTCTTAAACCTTCATCTACTTGAGCTTCATCAAGTGAAGGTGCCTTTTTCAGAGAAGAAAAAATTTCTTCAAATTTATTTGTTAAATTTTCAAACATATTTATTACGCATAGCAGTAACGCACTAGTGGGCGAACCCTCGCTGACTAGTGTCGATCTCTTTGTTTCCAAAGACACCGCAAAGTTAATGTTTTTGCGGAAACGGCAACAACCTATAATAGAGGTTCAAAAAGTCAATAAATAAGTTAAATATCTATATATGGATATTAAAGCTTTTAAAATGGACGGTTTAGGTAATGATTTTGTCATCATAGATAATAGGCAAACAATTACAAATTTAACGAAAGAGCAAATAATAAAGATTTGTGACAGAAAATTTATTGGTTGTGACCAACTAATATTGATTAAAAAAAATGATATTTCAGATGCCTCACTAGAATTTTATAATTCAGATGGAGGAATGTCTGGTGCGTGTGGAAATGGTACAAGATGTATTGCTGATTTATTAGGCAAAGAAAATAACAAAAAAGAAATTGTCCTAACAACTTTATCAGGCAAATTAAAATCAAATATTGTTGGAGAAAAAATGGTTTCAACAGAAATAGGTATTGCAAAAACAAAATGGGATGAGATTCCATTGTCTAAAGAATTAAATACGAATAATTTAGGAATTAAAATTAATGACAAAAATAATAACGAATTTTCTGGCGGAACTGCTGTAAATGTTGGAAATCCACATGTAGTTTTTTTTGTTGATAATAACGAAAAATTTGAAATTGAAAAAATTGGACCAAAAATTGAAACCCACTCTCTATTTCCAGAAAAATGTAATGTTACTTTAGCAACTGTTGTTAACAAAGAATTGATAAAAGTTAGAGTGTGGGAAAGAGGAGCTGGGCTTACCAAAGCTTGTGGAACTGCAGCTTGTGCAACAGCTTTTGCCGCAAAACAAAACGGACTGGTAAATGATAAAGTTGATATTGAATTTTCTACAGGTAGATTGACAATTTCAATTGATGAAAACAATAGTATTCATATGAAAGGACCAGTTTCAGATATTGAGGAGATAAATTTTAAAATTTAATGGGAATTTTTGAAAAATTTAAATCAGGTTTTAAAAAAAGTGCCTCAGCTTTTACAACGGGTTTAAGAGATATAGTTGTAAAAAAAGAGATTGATGACAAAACATTAGACAAAATTGAAGATTATTTAATTCAATCAGATGTTGGTATTGTTTCGGCTTCAGAAATAAGAGAAATAATTTCTCAAACAAAAATTGATCCCAATAAAGATTTAACCGAAGAAATAAATAATATTTTAAAAAATTATATTATTTCAATAATGAAACCTTTAGAAAATATTGAATTCTTCAAAAAAAAAGAAAAATTAAATGCAACATTGATTTCAGGTGTCAATGGTGTTGGGAAAACAACTACTATTGGAAAAATAAGTAAAATATTAAAAGGTAATGGAAATAAAGTAATGCTAGCTGCATCAGATACTTTTAGAGCGGCAGCCATAGAACAGTTAGAAAATTGGGCAAACAAAGTTGATGTTCAAATTACAAAATCATCTCAAGGCTCTGATCCTGCATCAGTTGCCTACAAGGCTATTGAAGAAGCATTAAAAAATGATTTCAATCAAGTTTTAATTGATACAGCTGGGAGATTACAAAATAAAAAAAATTTGATGGAAGAATATAAAAAAATTGCAAACGTTACTAAAAAAATTGATCCTGATGCTCCACATGATGTTATTTTAGTTTTAGACGCAACTTCAGGTCAAAATGTAATTAATCAAGTTGAAGAATTTAATAAAATTATTCCAATAACTGGTCTTATTATGACAAAGTTAGATGGTACGGCAAAAGGAGGTATCCTTTTAGCAGTTGCTAAAAAATATAAACTACCAATTATTGCCCTTGGATTAGGTGAAAAAGAAGATGATTTGCAAATTTTTGAGGCAGAAAAATTTGCAGAAGCATTTACTCAAATTAATTAATTAAGGTACTAGAAATTAAAGGTTTATAAAAACTACACTTATAATTTTCTCTAAATTCATAATGTCCACAATTTTTAGCTATAGAAGAAATAATAAAATCAAATTTTCCATTTACAGGATAAAGCTCTAACTTTTTTTCAACAATATCAAATTTAAAATTAGCTTTTAAACTTTTTACAGCACTAATCATCACCAAAGTTTTGTTATCTTTTAAAAGATAATACGCAAAATCATCTGGGAAAACTGGGAAATCATACTCTTGCAAAAAATATTTTGCAGTTTTGGGAAACCATTCATAAGAGATTAATGGCAAAGACTCTTTTGTTTTATAGTTATAAATATAAAGATCTTTTGGAAAATCATTAATATAATTTGAATTTTCTCCTCGAGCCAAGACAGCTTTTTCGCGGGTTTTAAAATATAATGCAAAATTTTCATCGTGCGAATTCATTTGATCAATATGAAAAAGGCTATCTACAGATGCTAAATTTTCTTTGGCATTTGATAAATTGCTTAAAGAAAACAAGATAATAAAAAATATGAGAAAATTTTTCATAATGTAACTTAAAAAAAAAATTTGAGTTATGTTTGTTTGGATTGTGGCTTAATTTAAACTATCAACAAATGATTTAAGAGCTAATACAAGTTTATCATCATATTCCATCATATGATCGTCATATTTTGTAAAATATGAATATTTGGGTTCACTTGCTAAATTAAAAATTTTTTTACCCATCCAAAATGGAACTATTTGGTCAGCCTCACCATGCATTACTAATACAGGAATATTAACATTTTTAATTTTTTCATTATTTTCATACTTATCTTTTAAAATTAAACCTACTGGAATATATGGATAAAAATTTTTCGCAGCCTCTATCATTGATGTGAAGGGTGTTTCTAATATTAATCCTGCAAAATTTTTATTCTGAGTAATTTCAGTGGCAATGCCAGTTCCTAATGATTCTCCATAAATAATTATATCTTCTTCATTTAGACCTTTTTCTTTAAGCCAGTTTATTGCACTAACACCATCTGTATAAAGACCCTCCTCACTTGGTTTTCCTTTATTACCGCTAAACCCTCTCCATGCAATAATTAAAAAATTAACATCCATGTCTTTAAAATGATTTAACTTATGGATTCTATTTTCAAGTGTCCCTGCATTTCCGTGAAAATAAACTATTGTTTTATAACTTTTTAAATTTTTATTATGAAACCAGCCTAAAAGATTAATATTATCAGTTGTTTTGATGGTAACTTTTTCAATGTTAACTTCTAAATTATCTCCAGAATAATTATTCTCATCAGGATGATACATTAAATTTCTTTGAAAAAAGAATAAGAAAATTAATATAATTAAGTAAATTGCAACAATACCAATAAATAATTCCAAAAAAAAATTCCTACGTTTTATTTTCATATTTTTTTCTATTTAATATTAAAAAAAATATATAAGAAATAATACTTAAGATTAAGAAAACTGAAAAAGCTGATTTAAAAGCAAATATTTCTGTGTGACCCATGCCTTTGACAATATCTATCACTAAGCCCATTAGCCATTGCATTATGAATGTTCCTGCAAATATTAATAAATTAAATGAAGTCAGTGCTTTACCAGCAGAATAACCTGAAAAAGAAAGGCCAACAGCTGGCTGTGTAACTGATAAAAAAATTGAACTTAAAATAAATAAAGTTATGTAGAATGCACCCGCTTTTGGGCCTAACAATATAATCACAAACATTACAGAAAAACTAATTGGCAAACCTAATTTAAGTATTCTTTTTGCAGTAAAACCTATAGCTGAAATTTTTGGTAAAAAATAACCCCACAAAAAAAAGGATACCAACATAGTTACATTGATCCAAAATAATCCTGTAGCGCTTTGTAGTGGTGTATAACCGGCAA
>CACDQB010000024.1 GCA_902554795.1 uncultured Pelagibacteraceae bacterium
AATTTAATTTATGAATAATACAGAAATTTTAAAGCGGCTTTACAGAGATTACACAAAAAAATATTTAAAAAATATTTCAATTTCAGTTTTTTTTACTTTGTTATTAGCTGGTAGCACTTCTGCTGTTGCTTATTTACTAGATCCAGCAATCAAAGAACTCTTCATCAACAAAGACAAAAAACTTATATTAATTATTCCAGCTTTGATAATTATAGCTTTTGCTATTAAGGGAGCATCTTTATATTTAGCAAAAGTAATTATGATAAATGTTTCAGAAAATGTCAGAAAAGATATCCAAATCGATATGTTCTCCTCACTTTTAAAAGCAGATACTCAATTGGTAGATAACAAGCATTCTGGAAAATTTATTACGAATCTTACAAATGATGTTGGTATGATAACAAACCTTGTTAGTACGGCAATCTTAAACTTGTTTAAAGATAGTCTGACTTTAATTGGTTTGCTGTCTGTTATGTTTTATCAGAACTGGAAGTTGTCTTTATTTGCAATAATTATGATACCAGTTGCATCTCTAGCAGCAAAATCCCTTGGAAAAAGAATAAGCAAAGTAACTGTTCAACAAATGGATCATTATGGAATTTTAAATTCTTATCTGATTGAAATTTTTAAAAATCACAAATTAACTAAGATTTTTCAAAGAGAAAGTTATGAGAGCAACAGAGCTAACAAATATATCGAAAATTTAAAACAGTCATCTAGAAAAATTAACATTGTATTCGTGAGAGCCTCTCCAATAATGGAATTTTTAACTGGACTGATGATAGCAGTTTTAATTTATTATGCAGCAATACTCATTTCAAATAATGAACTCGAAGTAAGCAATTTTTTTTCTTTTCTTGCAGCAATGATGTTGGCTTATCAACCAGTGAGATCTCTAGCGACATTAAATATTTCTATTCAACAGGGTCTATCTGGTGCTAAAAGAGTTCTGCCAATAATTGATAATACTCCTGAAATTCAAGATAATATAAATGCGAAAGAATTAATTTTTAAAAAAGGTCAAATTACTTTTGAAAATGTAAATTTTAAATATTCAACTAAAGAAACTCAAATATTAAATTCACTTAATTTAAATATACCTGGGGAAAAAATGACGGCTTTAGTCGGGCAAAGTGGTGCTGGAAAATCAACAATATTAAATCTGATTCCTAGATTTTATAATATTAGTTCAGGTGATATTCGGATTGATGATCAATCAATCTACGAGAGTACAATTAATTCTTTG
Organism: uncultured Pelagibacteraceae bacterium; assembly: GCA_902554795.1. Lineage (GTDB taxonomy): Bacteria > Pseudomonadota > Alphaproteobacteria > Pelagibacterales > Pelagibacteraceae > Pelagibacter. The sequence goes on from CACDQB010000024.1 coordinate 1,247, forward strand.
AGAAAAAATATTTCTTTAGTCAGTCAAGATACAACTTTATTTGATGATACAATTTATAACAATATTGCTTATGCAAACTCAAACGCTTCCATTGATGAAATTAAAGAAGCTGCAAATTATTCTTTTGCAAATGAATTCATAGATAAACTTCCCGATAAATACGATACAATAATTGGAGAAAACGGAGTTAGGTTGTCTGGCGGAGAAAAACAAAGGTTATCAATTGCAAGAGCAATCTTAAAAAAAAGCCCTATAATTCTACTTGATGAAGCTACTTCGTCTTTAGATGCAGAAACTGAAGATAAAATACAAAAGGCAATCAGTTTTTTAACAAAAGGAAGAACAACAATTGTTATCGCTCATAGATTGTCGACGATATTAAACTCAGATAAAATCTATGTTATTGACAAAGGAATGGTCGAATCGGAAGGAAAACATGAGGAGCTTTTAAAGTCTTCAAATGTTTACAAGAATTTTTACGAAAAACAGATAAAAAAATCTTGATGTTTACAATCTATAGATTTTTAATTAACTCAATTTTTTTATTATCTCCTTTAATATTAGTCTTTAGATTATTAAAAAAAAAAGAGGATATTAAGAGATTTAAAGAAAAATTTTGTTTTTTTTCAAAAAAAAGAAGTGAGGGGAAACTCTTATGGTTTCATGGGGCTAGTGTTGGAGAAATACAAAGTATAATACCATTAGTAGAAAAACTTGAAAAAAATAATAAAATTAAAACGATTTTAATAACTTCAAACACTCTTAGTTCCTCTAAAATTTTTCAAAAATTCAAACTCAAAAAAACTATTCATCAATTTTTCCCAATTGATACAAGCTACCTTGTTAAAAAATTTTTAAATTATTGGAAACCTAGTGCAGCATTTTTTGTTGATTCAGAAATATGGCCAAATACAATTTATAATCTTGATAAAAATAACATTCCTATAATCTTATTAAATGGAAGAATAACTAAAAATTCATTTAATAAATGGAAAAAATTATCTTACTTTACTAATTATATATTTAATAAAATTAATCTTTGTTTTCCTTCAAGTAAGCAATCAGAAAAATATCTTAAAAAATTAGGTGTTAAAGAAATAAAATTCATTGGTAATCTTAAATTTTCACAGTCTGAAAACGAAAAACCTTTAAATAATAATCAAATCAAAAAATTTATTAATGGTAAAAGAACCTGGTGTGCCTCAAGTACACATAATTCTGAAGAGCTAATGTGTGGACTTGTTCATAAAGAATTAAAAAAAAAATATAAGAATTTACTAACTTTTATCATCCCAAGGCATATTGAAAGAACAGATTCGATAGTCAAAGAATTAAATAGTATCAATTTAATAACTCATACGCACGAACCAACAAAAAAAATTCCTAAGAATACTGATATTTATATAGTTAACTCTTATGGCAAAACAAAATCATTTTATAATATATGTAAAAATATTTTTTTAGGTGGCTCTTTAATAAAACATGGTGGTCAAAATCCATTGGAGGCAACAAGATATGGTTGCAATATTTTATATGGGCCTAATATTGATAATTTCAAAGAAATATACAAATTTTTAGACAAATTAAAAATATCTAAAAAAGTCAGAAATTCCCATCAGTTAAGTATTAGATTAAATAAACTTTTATTTAAAAAACAAAGTTCTAAAAAAATTCGATACAAACTTAAATCAATTGGTATTAAAATCTTAAACACGACCTATAAACAAATTAATTTATTTTTAAAAAATGAAATTTAAAAAACCTAAATTTTGGGATTTAAAAAAACCGAATATTTTTTCTTATATTTTACTTCCAATATCTTTTTTAATACGGGTAGCTGTATACTTTAAAAAAGAAGCAAAAATTAATGATTTTAAAATAAAAACAATTTGTGTTGGAAATATTTACCTAGGGGGAACAGGAAAAACATCTTTATGTATTAAAATCAACGAAATTTTAAAAAAAAAAAATGTTAAGTCTTGCTTCATTAAAAAATTTTATAAAAATCAATTAGATGAGCAAAAGATTTTGGAGAAAAATGGTCAAGCTTTCTTTTCTAAAAATAGAATTGACTCAATAAAACAAGCAGAGCAGTCAAATTTTGATGTAGCAATAATTGATGATGGTTTACAAGATAGATCAATTAATTACGATAAAAAAATAGTTTGTTTTAATAATATTAATTGGATTGGTAATGGTATGGTAATTCCATCCGGTCCTTTGAGAGAAAGTCTTTATAATATTAAAAAGTATGATTGTATTTTTTTAAATGGAAATTTAGAAAATTTAGAAAATATAAAAAAAGAAATTTTAAAAATTCACTCAGAAGCAAATATTTACATTGGTCAATATAAGGTTTTGAATATAAATGAAATAAATTTAGAAAATAATTATTTAGCATTTTCTGGAATTGGAAATCATAAAACTTTTGTATCAACACTAAAGGAACATAAAATTAACGTTGTAGAAGATTTAGAATTTCCAGATCATTATAAATATTCTAACAAAGACTTAGATAGGATAATAACCCATGCAAATAAAATTAATTGTAAACTAATTACAACAGAAAAAGATTATTTAAGAATAGATGATCAAATTAATAAGAAAATACAATTTGTTAAATCTGAACTAATGGTTGATGAAGAAAGATTTATTAAAGAAATAATTTTAGCATGAAATTAATTAAATATTTTTTCCAATTTATATTTGTATTTTTATTTTTTTTAATATTTAAAATACTTGGACCAAAACTTTCCTCTTTCGTGTCAGGAAAAATATTTGAAATAATAGGGCCTCTATTTAGATCAAAAAAAATAATTGAATTAAATATTCAAAGAGCAATACCAAATATTGATAATAACAAATTAAAAAAAATTAAAAATTTAATGTGGAACAATTATGGAAGAGTCTTTGCAGAATATGTTTTTATGAAAGAATTTAGATCTGGAAGACTCTCAGCTAATATTAAAATTCAAGGATATGAAATACTTGAAGAAATAAATAAAAAAAATAAACAAGTAATTTTTATCTCTGGTCACTTTGGAAACTTTGAGTTAATGGCTATGCATTTAGATAAATCAGGAATTAAACTATCTGCCATTTATCGGCCCTTAAATAATCCATTTTTAAATCCTATTATGGAAAAAATAAGAAAAAAATATATTTGTCGAAATCAAGTTAAAAAAGGCATTGGTGGTATGAAGAAGTTAATTTTATTAAAGAAAAAAAATTATTCAACCGCAATCATGGTTGATCAAAGAGTTTCGCAAGGAATACGATCTAATTTTTTTAATCAGGAAGCTTTCACTACCACAATCCCAGCTCAGTTAGTAAAAAAATTTGATATTCCAATTGTTCCAATTTATATCGAAAGAACTAATGGTATAAATTTCAAAATGACAGTAAACCAACCTATAAATTTTTCAAAAGACCATTCTGAAAAGCAAATTACGGATGAGTTAAATCAATTAATTGAAAAAATGATAATGCTTAAACCAGAACAATGGATCTGGTCACATAATCGTTGGAAATAGTGAATAAATTTATTATTTTAGGTTTTCTCTTTTTTTAAAGGCTTCTTTATAAGAATAGTATGCTTCTTGAAGTTCCACATTCCAATAAGTTAAGTCTTCAATACTTATTTTTTTATTTGAAACAGCACATATAACATAGTCTCCAGGTTCAATTATTTGAAAGTTATTTGGAAAATATTTTATTTTTGCTAATTTTTTTTTCATTTATAGTTTATACAGTTTTATATGAAAGTTGGAATAATTGGAAGTGGAGGTAGAGAGCACGCTATCTGCCAAAGTTTAAAAATTTCTAATAAATTTACTGAAATATTTTGTTTTCCAGGGAATGCAGGAACAGCAAGTTTAGCTAATAATGTTGAATTAGATTTAAATAATTTTGAAACCATTAAAAATTATATTTTTAAAAAAAAAATAGATTTAATTATTATAGGACCAGAGAAACCATTAGTAGATGGTTTGGTTGATTATCTTGAAAAATTTAAAATTAAAGTTTTTGGTCCAAATAAGTTAGCATCTCAATTAGAAGGGTCGAAAATATTTACGAAAGAACTTTGTAAAAAATTTAATATACCAACAGCAAATTTTGGAATTTATAAAAATAAATTAGATGCAAAAGAATTTTTAGAAAAAGCGAATTATCCAATAGTTGTTAAAGCTGATAATTTAGCCTCTGGAAAAGGAGTTTATATTTGCGAGAATAAAGCTGAAGCTATTAATGCAGTTAATGAAATTTTTAATGGGAAGTTTGGTAAAGCTGATAAATTATTAATTGAAGAATTTTTGAGTGGAGAAGAAATGAGTTTTTTTACGATTCATGATGGTAACATTTTTAAAAATTTTGGAACAGCTCAAGACCATAAAAGAGCACTCGATGGGGACAAAGGAAAGAACACAGGTGGAATGGGGGCTTACTCTCCATCTAGATTAATAAATAAAGAATTAGAAAATAAAATTATAAAAAAAATTATTAATCCAACATTGGCTGGGTTATCAGAACTTGGGTGTAAATATAGGGGATTTTTATACACTGGTTTAATGATTGTGAACAATGAACCATACCTGATTGAATACAATGTTAGAATGGGAGATCCAGAATGCCAAACTATACTCCCTAAATTAAAAACGAATATTGGTGATATATTTCTAGCATGTTGTAACCAAAAACTTATGGATACGAAAATAGAATGGTCGAATAAAAAAAGTTTATGTGTTGTAGTATGTTCAAAGGGATATCCAGAAAAATTTGAAAAGGATATTGAAATTATTGATCTTGATAAAATGAAATTAAATGAAAATGATTATTTATTTCATGCAGGTACAAAAAGTAAAAATGAAAAAATTTATGCAATTGGAGGTAGGGTTTTAAATTTTGTTACGCTTTCAGATAATTTTAAATCTGCAAAAAAAATAATTTATAATAATTTAAGCAAACTCAATTGGACTGGTGGTTTTTATCGTAAAGACATAGGCTTTAGAGTTATTGATTAATGCGAATAATATCAGGATTATATAAAGGTAGAAAAATTTTTGAACCTAAAGATATAAAAACACGACCTTTAAAAGATTTAACAAAAGAATCCATTTTTAATATTCTTTCTCATTCAAAAAAATTTAAAATTGATTTGAGTAAATCAATAATTCTAGATTTGTTTTCAGGAGTTGGTTCTTTTGGTATTGAGTGTTTATCTAGAGGTGTTAAAAAAGTTATATTTATTGAAAATTATAAAGGCGTACTTCCGATTTTAAAAAAAAACTTAGATAACCTTAAATACAAAATTAATTTTGAAATTATTAAAAAAAATATTTATGATAATAAAACTCTATCAAACCTTAATACAAAATTTGATATTATTTTTTTAGATCCGCCATATAAAGATAAAAATATTGAAAAGATTTTATTAAATATATTAATCAATAAATCTCTTAAGGATGATGGCATTATTATATTGCATAGACATAAAAATGAAAAAGATCATTTCCCAGAAAAATTTGAAATAATAGAAGAAAAAAATTACGGAATATCAAAAATTATTTTTTTAAAAATATTAAACTAGAATCTTTTTTGTTTCTTTCTTGATTAACTCTACTTCTGGTTGATCAAATGGATTCAATTTCATAACTCTTCCAAGTAAAATTGTCTCTAGAATAAAAAAACTAAATAATTCCCCCAAAACATTTTCATCTCTTCTTTTTATTTCAAAACTTCTAAAAGGTATTTTCTTTTTATTAAATATTTTTTCAGTAGCTTTTTTTTGAGCGTAAATAATATTATTTAAATTTTTATTTTTTAAATAATTATATTGTGAAAGTAATTTGAAATTGTTTATTTTTTCACTCTCATTTTCTTTTACATAAAAAAAAGTAAAAAAATTGTTTTTAAAACCATCCAAATAAAGTTGCATCACGCTATGATTATCTTTTGGCATATTTGAAATAATTGGCAATAAGCCTTTATTTTTCTTTCCCAAACTCTCTGCAACAAGCTGCTGATACCATTTAAAAAAATTTTCTGATTTTTCGTCATAGTTAATAATTATAGAGTTAAATTTTTTTTTTTTAATGAAGTGCAATATTGAACAAACATTAGATGTAAGTTTATTTAAAAAATATTTGTTTTTTATAAGTGAGTTCAGTTGTTTAAATTTATTTATTTTTAAACCCATTAATTCTGCTGGTAACATTCCAACCTCAGATAAAACCGAATATCTACCACCAATAAAATTATTATGGTGAATCACTTCAGACTTAAGTTTTTGAGCCAGTACATTTAAGTAATTATTTTTATTTTCAGTTATAAAAATATTTTCGTCTTTTTTTTTAATTAAGATATTGCTGTTTATAATTGTCTCAATAGTATTTCCAGATTTTGAGACAATTATATTTGTGTAACTTTTTTTTGTATCGTGTCTTAAGTTTGGTATCAAATTGTCAATGAATAAGAATTTTTTATTTATTTTTTTTTTTAGAAAATAATAAATGGCTTTAGTTCCTAAAATAGAACCACCTATTCCTATTATTCTAAAAAACTTTTTTCTCTTAAATTTTTTTAATTTTGTTTTGTTGTAACTATAACTATAATTTAAGCCTAATGACTTAATTATTTCACTATTTTGTTGAAGTAAATTTTTTAACTCCTTCTTAATGTGCAAATTATTAATCTTTATCTTAAAATTAGTAAAATTAATTCTAGGTGTTAACATTAATTTTTCTTAATTTTTTTTAAAAATAATTTTTCAAAATCTTTACTAGTTTCTTCTTTATTTGATGACTCTTGGTTTTGATTTGAGTTAGTGATCAATTCCTTTATCTCATTATTTTTTTTAATGGCTTCAGAGTCAGCCTCTAATTTTGGATTTGGTAATTCATCAAAATCAGGCGGCATTAATAGTGGTGATTTTTTTTGAACCAGAAATTCATCATTATTTTCTGATTTACTCAACGGCTTCAAACTACTGCATGAATTTAGAATAAGCAAAAATGATAAGCTTATAATGGATAATTTAAATTTTTTGAACATTAACCTTATCATTATCAATAAATTCTAATAAAATCATAAATATCACTCCTAAAGTAACGAATATATCAGCAACGTTAAAAATAAACCAATGAAAATCCCCTACATGAAAATCAATAAAATCTGGTACAGCTTTATACATCAACCTATCAAATATATTGCCCAAAGCTCCACCTAAGATCAATAATAGTGCATATTTTTTAAAACCAGAACTTTTTAATATCATTACAATAATAAAAAAAATTATTAAAATTATTAAAAAAGTTAATAAATTATATAAATTATCTTTGTCAAAAGATAAAAGTCCAAATGCAATTCCTTCGTTCCAGATCAAACTGATATTTAGATATTTTGATGAAAATATTTCAGATCCTAAAAATTTTTTATCTAAATTAATTACATAAATTTTAGAAATTCTATCGAGTAAAAAAATGAGTAGAATCAAAAATAAATTAATAGTAAAATTTTTTCCTAAGTTTTTTATTATCATTCTTAATTCAAAGCACAGTTAGCTCTATCACAAGGTGTTTCTTTAATCTTCCAACAAATTGAACACTTTGATCCTTTTGCTTTAGAAGTGATTGCTACTGTTTCGATATCGTCTTTATAATTAACGTCAGCTTTAGAAGTAATACAAAGTTCAGAAAAATCTGTATTTTCTGTAAGATTTTTTAATTTTTGACTCAGCTGTATTTTCAAATCTGCCTCTAAGCTTGATCCAATTTCTTTACTAGCTCTTTTTTCCTCAATACTTATGTTACAAATATTTCTGATTTTAATTAACTCATTCCATTTTTCGCTAAGTTTTGGATTTTCAAATTTATTAGGAAATTCTAGAAATTTTTCTAGATGAATGCTTTTTTGATCTTTAAATAATAATTTAAAAATTTCTTCAGTTGTAAAAGATAAAATAGGAGCAAACCATTTTAATAGTGCGTTTAAAATTATATTAAGAAGTACAATTGTTGATTTTCTTTTTTCTGAATTTATAGAATCACAATAGAGATTATCTTTTCTAATATCGAAATAAAAAGCTGATAAATCGACAGTACAAAAATTTAATAATTCTTTATATAAATTATGAAAATCATAATTATTAAAATATTTTTTAAAATTTTCATTTAAAATATAAATTTTATGGAGCATTAGTTGCTCTAACTCAGGTAATCCATCTACATCTAAATCATCAAAATTTATCGTTTCAAAATTATCATTTATATTCCCAAGCAAGTATCTAAATGTATTTCTAATCTTTCTATATGAGTCAGCGTGTTGATCTAATATTGAATAATCTATTCTTAAATCTTCTGCATAATTTGATGACGCTACCCATATCCTTAAAATGTCAGCACCATATTTTTTTAAAATATCTTCAGGAGCAATTACATTTCCCAAAGACTTAGACATTTTCAAACCTTTACCATCTACAACAAATCCATGAGATAAAATTGATTCAAATGGCGCTCTTCCTCTAGTTCCGCAAGACTCTAATAATGATGAATGAAACCAACCTCTGTGTTGGTCTGATCCCTCTAAATACATTGATGCTGGCCATTTTAAATCATCTCTTTTTTCCAGAACAAATGAATGAGTTGAACCACTATCGAACCAAACCTCAACAATATCACTTAATTTTTCGAAATCCTTAGCTTTATACTTATTTCCTAAAAATCTTTGAGGATCATCTGAAAACCAACAATCCGAACCTTCTTTTTCATAAATAGAAGCAATATTTTCAATAACCTCATCATCAACTAAAATTTCTTTTGTTTTTTTATTTACAAAAATTGGAAGAGGTACTCCCCAAACTCTTTGTCTTGAAACACACCAATCAGGCCTTGTTTCTATCATTGATTTTAATCTTTCTTTACCTTTAATTGGATAAAAAGTTGTTTCATCAATAGCCTTTAATGCTTTATTTCTTAATTTGTGACTTTCCATTGAAATAAACCATTGTGGTGTAGCTCTATGAACAAGTGGAGCTTTTGATCTCCATGAATGTGGATAAGAATGAACTAATTCACCATTAAATAATAAATTTTTTTGTTCTTTGAGTTTTTCAATTACAATAGGATTCGCTTTAAAAATATGAATTCCTTCAAATAATTTCACATTGTTTGTATATTTTCCATCTCCATCAACTGTTTCTATTGCTTTGATACCGTTATTCAAACAAAGGTTAAAATCATCAGGTCCGTGACTAGGCGCACAGTGAACTATTCCAGTTCCTTGCTCAGTAGTTACAAATCTAGCCTCAAGCATTGGGATATCATATTCATAGCCAAGATTTAAAAAAGGGTGACTACAAATAGTATTATCAAAATCTTTTCCTTTAAAGGTATGAATTTTTTTATAGTTTTTTAGTCCACACTCTTTAACTACTGTTTCTAGTAAAGCATCTGCAATTACAATTTTTCTATTTTTAAAATCTCCTTCGTCATTTATTTCTAATATTATATAATCAAGAGACTCGTTATATGCTAAAGCTTTATTGGCTGGTATTGTCCATGGAGTCGTTGTCCAAATAACTATTTCACTTCCAGCTAAATCTTTTAAATCAGATGATTTAACTTTGAATGAAGTATAAATTGTATCTGATTTATGATCCTGATATTCTACCTCAGCATCTGCAAGTGCA
>CACDQB010000025.1 GCA_902554795.1 uncultured Pelagibacteraceae bacterium
AATTATTAGTGAATTTTTAATTTCAAGTTTATTAATAATTGAGTTCATCTCTTTTGTTTTTTTAATTTCAGAACTAAAATCATTTAAGATTAATAAATTTTTATTATTATTTTTTTCAGTAATTAATGAAGCTACGCTTTGTTTTTTCTCTGTTTTGTTTAGTTTTCTTTTTTTATAAGCTAATTCACCTTTTGGTCCATGAGCAATACCACCACCAACAAATATAGGAGCTTTTCTACTAGCATGCCTTGCACCACCGGTCCCTTTTTGAGCATATATTTTTGAAGTTGGTCCTTTTACTTCATTTTGTTGTTTAGTTTTAGCATGTCTTCCTTTGTAATTAGCATTTGTTTTATAAAGAACAGCGCTAATTAATTTATGGTTAATTTTTGCAGAAAAAATCTTATCCAAAACTTCAATACTATCTTTTTTCCCGTCTATGCTAATTTTATCTAATTTCATTATTTTTTCTTTTTCTCAGGTGTTTTTTTAGCCTCTTCAGCAGCTGCGTGTTTCTCACCAATTGTCATTTTGCTTATATTTTTTACTGATTTTTTAACCATTACTTCAGAATTTTTTGAACCAGGTATTGATCCTTTTAAGTAAAGAAGTTCGTTTTCTAAGTCAGTTTTTATTATTTCAATATTTAGCATTGTTCTTAGCTTATCGCCCATATGACCAGCCATTTTTTTTCCTTTAAAAACTTTTCCTGGATCTTGACTATGTCCTGTTGAACCATGTGCTCTGTGAGATATAGAAACACCATGACTGGCTCTTAAACCACCAAAATTATGTCTCTTCATAGCACCAGCAAAACCTTTACCAATTGTTTTTGATCTTGTGTCTACAAATTTAATGTCTTTGAATATTTCTAAACCAAACTCGTTTCCTTCTTTGTAAACAGATGTGTCGTTTACTCTAAATTCTTTTAATTTTTTTTTAGCTTCAGTATTTTTTTTAGCAAAAACACCTTTCATAGCTTTTGTTAATTTTGAATTTTTAATTTTCCCATATCCAAGCTGAACAGCCTTGTACCCTCTTTTTTCTTCTTCAATAACCTGAATAACTCTAGCTTTTTCAACCTTAAGCACAGTCACAGGAACTAATTGACCAGATTTATAGAATTCTCTCGTCATACCTATTTTCTTTCCTAATAAAGCTATCTCACTCATAATTAAATTTTTATCTCCACATCTACACCAGATGCTAAATCAAGTTTCATTAATGCTTCTACAGTTTGTGGTGTTGGTTCAATAATATCGATTAATCTTTTATGTGTTCTTGATTCAAATTGCTCTCTACTTTTCTTATCTATGTGAGGTGATCTTAATACTGTGTATCTTTCAATTCTTGTAGGTAATGGAATTGGTCCTTTGATTGTGGCACCAGTTCTTTTTACTGTATTAACAATCTCTTCAGTTGAAGCATCTAGAACTTTATTGTCATATGCTCTTAATTTAATTCTAATGTTCTGTTTTTCCATGATTAACCTGCAATTTTCTTAGTTACTTCGTCTTGAACATTTTGAGGAACTTTTGAATAATGATCAAAAAACATTGAATATTGAGCTCTACCTTGAGACATTGATCTTAAGTTATTTATATAACCAAACATATTTGCCAAAGGAACCATTGCTGTAATTACAGTTGCATTTCCTCTTTGCTCCTGAGTGCTGATTTGACCTCTTCTACTGTTTAAATCACCTATAACATCACCCATGTAATCTTCAGGTGTTACTACTTCAACTCTCATTACAGGTTCTAATAATTTTAAACCACCTTTTGTACAAGCCTCTTTAAAGCAAGCTCTACTTGCTAATTCAAACGCTAAAACACTTGAGTCAACATCGTGATGTAAACCATCTAAGATCGTTACTTTATAATCAATCATTGGAAAACCAGCTAAAATTCCATTATCTGAAACTGTTTCTATCCCTTTTTCAACACCAGGAATAAATTCTTTTGGAATTGCACCACCTTTAATTTTACTCTCAACATCTCGACCTTTACCTGGTTCTTGTGGCTCTACTAAAAGTTTAACTTTTGCAAATTGACCAGCACCACCACTTTGTTTTTTGTGTGTGTATTCAACCTCTGAAGCAGCTTCTATGGTTTCTCTATAAGCAACTTGTGGAGCTCCGACATTTGCCTCTACTTTAAATTCTCTTTTCATTCTATCAACAATAATATCCAAGTGTAATTCACCCATACCTTTAATAATTGTCTGTCCCGACTCTTCGTCTGATGTTACTCTAAAAGAAGGATCTTCCTTAGCTAATCTACCTAAAGCTTCACCCATTTTTTCTTGGTCTGCTTTGGTTTTTGGTTCTACTGCAATTTCAATTACCGGATCAGGGAATTCCATTGGTTCAAGTAGAACTGAATTTTCTTTGTCACATAGAGTGTGTCCTGTGATAGTATTTTTTAATCCTGCTAAAGCTACTATGTCGCCTGCATTAGCTTCTTTAATATCTTCACGAGAATTTGCATGCATTAAAAGCATTCTTCCAACTCTTTCTTCTTTCTCTTTAGAGGAATTGAAGACCGCAGTACCAGTTTTGATTGTACCTGAATAAATTCTAATGAAAGTTAATGAGCCAACAAATGGGTCATTAGCTACTTTAAAAGCTAGGGCAGAAAATGGAACACTATCTTCAAATTTCATTTCCATTTCATCCTCACTACCTAATTTAGTTCCTTTAATAGAACCAATATCTACTGGACTTGGTAAATAATTTACAACAGCATCAAGTAAGGGCTGAACACCTTTGTTTTTGAATGCTGAACCAGTTAAAACTGGAACAAAACTAAAATTAAGCGTTCCTTTTCTTATACATTTAACTAAATCCTCTTCTTTAATTTCATCACCATTTAGATAAGCCTCCATTAGCTTTTCGTCTTGTTCAACGGCTGTTTCAACTAATTCTGTTCTATATTTTTCTGAAATTTCTTTTAAGTCTTCTGGAATATCTTTATATTCCCACTCAGCTCCTAGCGCCTCATTTTTCCAAACTTGAGCTTTCATTTTAACAAGATCAACTACACCAGATAAGGAAGCTTCAACACCTATAGGTACTTGCACCACCAAAGGTTTTGCACCTAACCTATCTCTAATCATATCTACACATCTAAAGAAATCAGCACCAGTTCTATCTAATTTATTAACAAAACAAATTCTTGGAACTTTATACTTATCTGCTTGTCTCCATACAGTTTCAGATTGAGGCTCTACACCTGCAACACCATCAAAAACAGCAACAGCACCATCCAAAACTTTCAAAGACCTTTCTACTTCAATAGTAAAATCTACGTGACCAGGGGTGTCTATAATATTAATTCTATGATCATTCCAAAAACAAGTAGTTGCCGCAGATGTAATTGTAATTCCTCTTTCTTGTTCTTGCTCCATCCAATCCATTGTTGCTGCACCATCGTGCACTTCGCCAATTTTGTGACTCTTACCTGTGTAATAAAGAACTCTTTCAGTAGTGGTTGTTTTACCAGCATCTATATGAGCCATGATCCCAATGTTTCTGTATTTATCTAATGAATGAGTTCTAGCCATATCTTTTTACCACCTAAAATGAGCAAATGCCTTATTGGACTCTGCCATTTTGTGTACATCCTCTCTTTTTTTAACGGCAGCACCTTTTTTTTCATAAGCATCATAAAGCTCATTGAAAATTTTATCTGCCATGTGTTTATCTTTTCTTTTTCTTGCTGACTCAACTAACCATCTAATAGCTAAAGCTTGTGCTCTTTTACTTTTTACCTCAACAGGAACTTGGTAAGTTGCACCACCAACTCTTCTAGATCTAACTTCTACAGTTGGTTTGATGTTATTAATTGCTTCATTGAAAATATTAATTGGTTCATCTTTAGTTTTTGTTTTAATTTTATTTATAGCGTCATAAACTATTTTGGCAGCAATACCTCTTTTGCCGTCATACATGATATTGTTGATTAATTTAGGAATAATAGTTGAGTTGAATTTTGGATCTGGAACTACATTTTTTTTTGGTTGAGTTTTTTTTCTAGACATTATTTACCTTTTTTTGTTCCGTATAAAGATCTTCTTTGTTTTCTATTTGCAACACCTTGAGTATCTAAATTACCTCTTAGAATATGATAACGAACACCTGGCAAATCTTTTACTCTACCACCTCTAATCAGTACTACCGAGTGTTCTTGAAGGTTATGACCTTCACCAGGAATATAAGCTGTAACTTCAAATCCATTTGACAATCTTACTCTAGCAACTTTTCTTAATGCAGAGTTTGGTTTTTTAGGAGTTGTTGTATAAACTTTAACACAAACACCTCTCTTTAAAGGTTGTTTTTGTAAAGCAGGAACTTTGTTCCTAGCTGCTGGCTTAACTCTTTTTTTTCTTAACAACTGATTAATAGTTGGCATAAATTTTTTAAAATTAATTAATTTATTTTTAGATGAAAATAACTGACAGGTTATTTTGTGGCAGCGTTTAGTACCGTTAGAAGTACTACATTCCAACCAAAAACATCGCCAAATTACTTATTAATAGCACTTTGTCAAACTAAAACTGCAATTTTTAGGCGATTTTTTTACTGATTTGCCTGTGTTTCTTCAGGTTCTGAAGCTTCTATTTTATCCTGCTCTGCTAAGAAATTATTATCATCTGCTAGAGCTTTATTGTTCCATCTATTTTTAATATTACCAGTACCTGCAGGAACTAATCTTCCAACAATTACGTTCTCTTTTAAGCCATTTAATGGATCAACTTTTCCTTTAATTGCAGCATCGGTTAATACTCTTGTTGTTTCTTGGAAAGAAGCTGCTGAAATAAACGATTCTGTTTGAAGTGAAGCTTTAGTAATACCCATTAGAACTCTTTCACCAACGGCTGGTGTTTTTCCTTCCGCAACCAATTTTTCATTAGTATTATCAAATTTAATTCTATCAACCACTTCACCAGGTAAATAACTTGAGTCACCTGATACTTTAACTTCAACTTTTTTAAGCATTTGTCTTAAAATAGTTTCGATATGCTTATCGTTAATTATTACACCTTGTAATCTATAGACTTCTTGAACTTGATTAACAAAATATTCTGTTAATTCTTTGATTCCTAAAATTCTTAAAATATCATGTGGCAGTGGTTGGCCATCTAAAAGATATTCTCCTTTTTGAATTTTTTCACCTGGATTGAAATTTATATGTTTTCCTTTTGGAATTAAATAATTTGAAGGTTCTGATCCATCTTCAGGAACAATAGATACTCTTTGTTTGCCTCTTACCTCTTTACCAAAAACAACACTACCATCATTTTCTGCGATAATTGCACTATCCTTAGCTTTTCTAGCTTCAAATAACTCAGCAACTCTTGGAAGACCTCCGGTAATATCTTTTGTTTTTGTAGTTTCCTTAGGTAATCTTGCAATTACGTCACCTGCATAAACTTTTTGACCATCTTTAATTGATAAAATCGAATCTGGTACTAAATAATATCTAGCTTCATTATCATCAGCTTTTTTAATCACATTTCCTTTTTCATCTCTTAAAGTAATTCTAGGTTTCAAATCAGTACTTTTTGATTGACCTCTCCAATCAATTACTGATTTAGAAGAAATTCCTGTTGCATCGTCAGTAGTTTCTTGAATTGATACACCATCAATTAAATCTACATAACTAGCTGTACCACTTTTCTCTGCTATAACTGGAGTTGTGTAAGGATCCCATTCACATATTTTGGTATTTGCTTTTACTTTGTCACCATTGTTGAAAAATAGTCTTGATCCATAAGCAACTTTATAAACTGCTATCTGAACTCCTTTGTCGTCCTCAATAGAAAGTTGAGTGTTTCTTCCCATAACAATCAAATTCTTTTTAGAGTCTTCTAAAATATTTGAATTTATTATTTTTAAAGTTCCATCACTTTTAGTAACTATTTGAGAATCTTGTTTTACAGAAGCTGTTCCTCCAACGTGGAACGTTCTCATTGTTAGCTGTGTTCCTGGTTCTCCAATTGATTGAGCAGATATCATTCCAATAGCTTCACCAACATGAACCATCTTACCTCTTGATAAATCTCGTCCGTAGCAAGTAGCACAAACACCCTCTTTTGAACTACATGTCATTACTGAATAAACTTTAATTGATTTAACTCCTGCAGCATCAATTTTATCGCAACCTGCTTCATCAATCATTTCAGATTTTTTAATAATTACTTCACCTGATAAAGGGTTTTTAACATCAGCAGCTGTTACTCTTCCTAATGCTCGTTCGGATAAACTAACAACCACATTACCACCCTCTAAAATTTCAGATAGTTCAATAAATCCAGGATTATCGCAATTAACTTTAGTTATTGTTAAGTCTTGTGCAACATCACATAGTCTTCTTGTTAAATATCCAGAACTAGCTGTTTTAAGTGCTGTATCTGCTAAGCCTTTTCTAGCTCCGTGAGTTGAATTAAAGTACTCTAAAGCAGTTAATCCTTCTTTAAAATTTGAAATAATTGGGCTTTCGATAATTTCCCCTGACGGTTTAGCAATCAAACCTCTCATACCAGCTAATTGTTTCATTTGAGCAGCAGATCCTCTAGCTCCACTGTCAGCCATCATAAATACAGAATTTATTTTCAATCCTTCATCAGTTTTTTCTGTAGCTGAAATTCCTTTCATCATTTCTCCAGCAACTTTATCTGTACACTTAGACCAGGCATCAACAACTTTGTTGTATTTTTCACCTCTAGTAATTAAACCTTCAGCATATTGAGTTTCGTAATCTGCAATTAATTTCTTAGTATCATCAATTAATTGAGTTTTATTTTCAGGGATTACAAGATCATCTTTTCCAAACGAAATTCCTGCTTTAAATGCATGTTTAAATCCTAAATCTTTAAGCTTGTCACAGAAAATTACAGTTGTTTTTTGACCACAAAATCTAAATACAACATCAATTATTTCTGAAACTACTTTTTTAGGCAACAATCTATCTATTAAAGAGAACTTAATGTTACTATTTTTAGGTAATAAGTTTGCTAATAAAAATCTTCCAGCTGTAGAAGTGTATTTTTCTATTTTCTTATTTCCTTGCTCATCTACAGTCTCGTACCTTGAAATGATAGTGCTATGTACATTTATTTGACCAGATGATAATGCAAATTCAATTTGATCTGAATTTGTAAAGTATCCAGCTGGTTTATCAGATATAGGTTCTTGTGACAGATAGTAGATACCCAAAATCATATCCTGACTCGGAACAATAATTGGTTTACCGTTTGATGGAGAAAGAATATTATTTGTAGATAACATTAAAATTCTTGCCTCTAATTGTGCTTCTAAACTTAACGGCACGTGCACAGCCATCTGGTCACCATCAAAGTCAGCGTTAAATGCTGCACAAGTTAAAGGATGTAATTCAATTGCATCTCCTTCAATTAATTTTGGCTCAAAAGCTTGAACTCCAAGCCTATGAAGTGTTGGTGCTCTATTTAAAAGTACCGGGTGCTCTCTAACTATTAATTCTAAAGCGTCCCAAACTGCATTTGTTTCTTTTTCAACTAGTTTTTTAGCTTGTTTAATTGTTGAGGCTAAACCTAATTTATTTAATCTTGCATATAAAAATGGTTTAAATAACTCAAGAGCCATTTTTTTCGGTAAACCACACTCATGTAATTTTAAATCTGGACCTACAACAATTACTGATCTTCCAGAATAATCAACTCGTTTACCTAATAAATTTTGTCTAAATCTTCCTTGTTTACCTTTTAACATTTCAGCAAGAGATTTAAGTGGTCGCTTACCTGTTCCTGTTATTACCCTGCCTCTTCTACCATTATCAAATAGAGCATCTACAGACTCTTGAAGCATCCTTTTTTCATTTCTCACAATGATGTCTGGAGCTTTAAGATCCATTAATCTTTTTAATCTGTTATTTCTGTTAATTACTCTTCTGTATAAATCGTTAAGATCTGAAGTGGCAAATCTACCGCCGTCTAGGGGAACTAATGGTCTTAATTCTGGTGGTATAACTGGTACAACAGTCATAATCATCCACTCAGGTTTTTGACCCGTCTCAATAAAAGACTCTATTAATTTTAATCTTTTAATTGCTCTTTCTTCATTAACTTTTGATTTGGTTTCTTTGATAAAGCTAACAAGATTTTTTCTTTCTAATTCTAAATCTAAATTTTTCAGCATCTCAAGGACAGCTTCTGCTCCTATACCCGCTGTAAAACTTTCTTCACCAAACTCATCCTGGTATTTTGCTAATTCTTCCTCATTTAAGAGTTGATTTTTTTGTAAACCGGTTAAACCAGGTTCTATTACTATAAAGTTTTCAAAATAAAGAACTCTCTCTATTTCTTTTAATTTCATGTCTACTGCTAGAGCAATTCTGCTTGGAAGAGACTTCAAGAACCAAATATGTGCTACCGGTGTAGCAAGATTAATGTGGCCCATTCTTTCTCTTCTTACATTTGATTTTGTAACCTCAACACCACATTTTTCACATATAATTCCTCTAAATTTCATTCGTTTATACTTACCGCATAAACACTCATAGTCTTTTATTGGTCCAAAAATCCTTGCACAAAACAAACCATCTTTTTCAGGTCTAAACGTTCTATAATTAATTGTCTCAGGTTTTTTAATTTCACCATATGTCCAAGATTTAATTTTTTCTGGGCTAGCAAGTGAAATTTTAATACTATTGAAATTTTGAGCTTCTGAAATTTCGCTGCCCTTAAATAGATCTGTTAATTCTTTTTTCATTAATTAAGCTCCACATTTAATGCTAATGATTTAATCTCTTTAACTAATACGTTAAATGACTCTGGTATACCAGACTCAAAATTTTCTTCACCTTTAACTATAGTTTCATAAACTTTAACTCTTCCTGCAACGTCATCAGATTTAACAGTTAAAATTTCCTGTAATGTGTATGATGCGCCATATGCCTCAAGTGCCCATACTTCCATTTCACCAAATCTTTGACCACCTAATTGTGCTTTACCACCAAGAGGTTGTTGTGTAACCAAACTGTAAGGTCCTGTAGATCTTGCATGAATTTTATCTTCAACTAAGTGGTGAAGTTTTAGCATGTAGATTATTCCAACAGTAACTGGTCTATCAAACTTCTCACCTGTTCTTCCATCCCATAAATATGTTTGTCCAGATCCTGGTAAATTTGCTAGTTCAAGCATCTCAGTAACATTTTTTTCTTTAGCACCATCAAAAACAGGCGTTGATATTGCGATACCATTTTGTAAATTTTCACAAAGATCTTTAAATTCATTCTTGCTTAACTTGTCAACTTTATCATTAAAAATCTCTTCTCCATAAACAGATTTTAAGAATTTTTCGATTTTTTCTGTTCTTTCAATTTTTTTGTTATTTTCGTTTACTAAATTTTTAACTTGTTCACCAAATTCTTTACATGCCCAACCTAAATGTGTCTCTAAAATTTGACCAACGTTCATCCTACTTGGAACACCTAGAGGATTTAATACAATATCAACTGGTCTACCATCTTCTCTATATGGCATATCTTCTACAGGTACAATTTTACTTACAACTCCTTTGTTTCCATGTCTTCCTGACATTTTATCACCAGGTCTTAATCTTCTTTTTATAGCAACGAATACTTTTACCATTTTCATAACACTTGGTAACAAATCATCACCACTTCTAATTTTTAAAACTTTATCTTCAAATCTCTCTGTTATGTCTTGTTTTGCTTTATTATATTGATCTTTTAACTGAGCTAATGTTGCTTCATCATTTACATTTCCTACTGTGATTTTGAAGACATCATTAATTGATAATGTATTAATTGTATCAAAATCTAACTTAGTTCCTTCTGATAAATCTTTTACTTTTTTTGTTAAAGATGATCCTGACAGAAATTGTGAAGCTCTTTGTTTAATACTTCTTTCTAATATTTCCTCCTCAACAATTTTATCTTGTTGAACTTGTTCAATTTCAGCTCTTTCAATAGTTATTGATCTTTCATCTTTCTCAATTCCATGCCTATTAAATACTCTTACATCAACTACTGTTCCACTTGATCCTCTGGACATTCTTAGAGATGTATCCGTTACATCAATAGCTTTTTCTCCAAAAATTGATCTTAATAATTTTTCTTCAGGACCAGATGCTGAGTCTCCTTTTGGAGTAACTTTACCAACTAAAATATCTCCAGCATTTACCTCTGCACCAATATAAACTATTCCTGATTCATCAAGGTTTTTTAAAGCTTCTTCATTTACATTTGGTATATCTCTTGTTATCTCTTCTTCACCTAGCTTTGTATCTCTGGCCATTATTTCGTATTCAACAATATGAACTGATGTAAATACGTCATCTGTTACACATCTTTCTGAAATTAGAATTGAATCTTCAAAGTTGTAACCTTGCCAAGGCATGAATGCTACGGTAACATTCTTACCTAAGGCAAGTTCACCTAATTTAGTTGACGGACCATCAGCTATAATGTCACCGGATTTAACTTTATCACCTACTCTTACTAGTGGTCTTTGATTTATACAAGTATTTTGGTTTGATCGTTTGAATTTTTGAAGGTTATAAATATCAACTCCAGACTTACTAAAGTCTGTTTCCTCAGTCACTTTTATAACAATTCTTTTACCATCTATTTTGTCAACAATACCATCACGTTTAGCAACAATAGTAACACCAGAGTCTAAAGCTACATCGCTTTCAATTCCTGTACCAACAAGTGGCGACTCGGGTTTTAATAATGGAACTGCTTGTCTCATCATGTTTGATCCCATCAATGCTCTGTTTGCATCGTCATTTTCCAAGAATGGAATTA
>CACDQB010000026.1 GCA_902554795.1 uncultured Pelagibacteraceae bacterium
CTTTATCGATTTTAATTTTTCCAGAACCTGAAAAAGTTAGATTATTATTTTTAAAATTAATTTTTAATTTTTGATTATTAAAATTTATGTTTTTATTAGTTGTAGGGAAGAAAATTTTTAAAAAATCTTGCTGCTCTAAAACTGTATTTTTTAAAAATAATTCTGAATCTATACTTAAATCATTATCCTTTTTATTTATAAAATATTTAACTTCATCTACTTCTCCAGTATTAAACTGAATTTGTCCCTCACCGCTAATTGATAAATTTTTGTCCTTATAATTTAAATTTAATTTATGATTATCGAGTGAAATTAGATCATCAACTTCTGGAAAATATTTATTAATTATTTTTAAATTTTTATATTTTAGCTGAGTAATATTTATATCAGAATTTAAAATAATATTTTTAACTTTGAATTTTTCATCTATTTCCAAAGAAAATTCATTATTTGTTTTAAATATAGCATCATCAACAATTATATTTTCAAAACTTAAATTTAATAATTTTAATATATTTGAATTTAAACTTGATTGATCGTTTTCAACTATAGCATCAATTAAAAAGCTATTTTTTTTCTTTTTTACATTAAGTTTTTTTGAAATAAAATTTACTTCTTCTGTTTTAAAATTTATTTCATCAAAATGATAATTATCTTTTTGAAAATTGAAATTAAAATTTATATTTTTAAAATTAGCTCTATCTAAAAAATTAATACTTCCATCTTTTATCAAACCTTCAATAATATAATCATTTTTAAGTTTACCATTTTCATCGATGTTCAAATTTAGATCTATAATTACATGACCTTTTTTTACAATTTTTTCTAATATAAATAATTCAGGTTTGTTGGTTGTTGTACGAATAAATTTAATTAAATCATTTAATAATATAGACTTAGTTTTTATCTCTATATTTGAAGATGAAATCTTATTTTTAATTAAAGAACCAAGTGATACTTGGGTTTTTATGCTTTCTAATGCTAAAGGTCTTTTTGAAAAATATACTGTGGTACCAATTGTTTTTGCATAAATTTTTAGTTTAAAAGGATCTAAAGTTAATTTAATTTTTTTTAAATCTATATCTATCTTTTTATTTATTAGTGAAATTCTTTTTTTTATTTGATCGTTAAATTTATCTGTCTCTATACCTGCAGTACTAAAGTAAGCTATCAAAATAACTAATACTGAGAGAATTAGAATAAAATATTTTGAAATACTATTTTTCATTTAATTTATAAAGTGATTGTTCCAAAAATTCATCAATATCACCATCCAATACTTTATCCGGACTAGTGCTTTCAAAATTAGTTCTATTATCTTTTACGAGTCTGTAAGGTTGAAGAACATAAGATCTAATTTGATGCCCCCACCCTATTTCAGATTTAGAACTTTCAACATTTTGATTTTCTTCCTCTCTTTTTTTAATTTCATAATCATATAATCTTGCTTTCAACATATTCATGCATGTTTCTTTATTTTTATGTTGGGATCTTTCATTTTGACATTGAACAACAATTTTTGAAGGAATGTGTGTTATTCTAACTGCACTATCAGTTGTATTAACGTGTTGGCCACCTGCTCCGCTGGAACGATAGGTATCTATTCTTAAATCTTTTTCTAAAATTTCTATATTTATATTTTCATCTACAACTGGGTAAATCCAAACACTTGCAAAACTTGTGTGTCTTCTTGCTCCAGAATCAAATGGCGATATCCTAACTAATCTATGAATTCCCGATTCTTTTTTTAACCATCCAAAAACATAGTCGCCATCTATTTTAATTGTTGCAGACTTTATCCCAGCCTCGTCACCTCTATGTTCACTTATCAGACTTGATTTAAAATTTTTTTTGTCAGACCATTTTAAATACATTCTTCTTAGCATATCAGCCCAATCTTGACTTTCTGTGCCTCCAGCACCAGCATGTATTTCTATATAACAATTTAAAGGGTCTGCTTCATTAGATAAAAAACATTTAATTTCATTTTTTTTAACTTCACTTCTTAAGTCTTTAATATTCTGTAGAACTTCTTTTTGAACTTGTAAATTCTCTTCTTCAAACGCCAGTTTATTCAAATCATCTAAATCTTTAAGTTTTTCAACATTGTTATTTAAAGAATTAGTTAAATCTTCATAAAATTTCTTTTCTTTGATTACTCTTTGAGAATTATTTTTATCTTGCCAAAAATCGGCATTTAGCATTTGTGAATTTAAAGATTGCAGTTTTGAATGGATATTGTTTTTTTCAAAGATACTCCTGTATTTTTTGATTTATCTTTTCAATCTCTTCTTTTAAATTTTGATAATTATTATCCATTAGTAAAACTTTAATATATTATTTGAATCTAATCTATCTGAATTTGTATAAAGTACTTTTCCATCAACCACATTTTCTTTTTTAAAAACCTCAATAATAGTATTCTTTGAGTTAAATTTTGCTTTTTGACCTGTTAAAGGGTCAACAACCATCATCACTGTACCTTTAGCAGCCTTAAATGGTCTTGCATCATATTTATTAACTGAATCACTTATAAAACTTTTGAATATTGGTAAAGCAGTTTTAGATCCTGTTTCATATTTTCCTAATGGAGTTGGATTATCTGAACCAACATAAACACCAACTAGCACATTTGAGGTAAAACCTATAAACCAAGTATCTGTATTTTTATTTGTTGTTCCAGTTTTACCTGCAATATTTAAATTTAAGTCTTTTAATTTTTTAGCTGTACCTCTTTGAACAACTCCTTCTAAAATTGATGTCATTTGAAAAGCAGTTTCTGGAGAAAAAATTTGCTTATAGTTGTTTTTAATCTCTGGATAATCCTCGGTTAAATAAGAAATTTGATCACAATTAATACATTTTCTTTTATCATTATTAAAAATAGTATTTCCCTCACTGTCTTGAATTCTATCTATCAGTATTGGTTCAACAAGTTTTCCTCCATTAACAAAAACTGAATAAGCAGATGTAAGTTTTAATAAAGTTGTTTCAGCAGATCCCAAAGATATTGATAAAAGTTCTTCTGGATTATCATAAATTTTTAATGCTTTTGAAAAATCAACTATTTTCTCTACACCAAGATTTTGAGCTATTCTTACTGTCATTAAATTTCTAGATTTCTCCAAACCAACCCTTAAAGTCGAAGGCCCATAAAATTTTTTTCCATAATTTTCTGGTTTCCACATTTTTAAATCATCTCCTTGGTCTAAAACCAGTGGTGCGTCTAGAACTAATGATGTTGGTGTAAAATTGTTCTCTAAGGCTAATGCATAAACAAATGGTTTAAAAGCTGATCCAGGCTGTCTTTTAGCTTGAGTTGCTCTGTTAAATTCGCTTTGTTTAAAACTAAAACCACCACTTAGGGCTAAAACTCTTCCAGTAAATGGATCCATCACAACAATTCCACCATTTACCTTTGGTAATTGTTTTAAGTTGAAAATATTTTCTTTAAGATTTTTAACATAAATAATATCACCAGGTTTTAATAATTTATTAAATTCTTTTTTTGTCCAAGAAATACTCTGATACTCAATAACACCTTTAATATTATCTTCTGTTTCTATTTCTGCTGAAAATTTATTTACTTTTTTGACTATTGCTAATTTCCAATTAATTGAATTTTCTAATTTATACTTTTCTAAATCTTTTTTCCATTCTGAATTATAAATCTTGTTGGTAAGTGGTCCTCTCCATCCCTTTCTTTTATCATATGCTATTAATCCATCTCTAAGCGATTTTGTTGCAATTGTTTGTAAATTTAAATCTATTGGAGTATTGATATTAAAACCTTGTTTGTAAACTTTATCATAGCTCAAATTTTCAATTACACTCTTTCTCACATCTTCAATAAAATATTGAGCATCTTCTAAATAAATTTTTTTATTTTTTTTTAAAATTATTTCCTCTTTTGTAAGTTTTTCATACCATTCTAAGGTTAAATAATTATTATCTAACAAATTTTTTAAAACTAAATTTCTTCTAAATTTTGCTATATCTGGATCTCTATAAGGATTATATCTACTTGGTGCTTTTGGCAAAGCTGCTAATAAAGCAGCTTCTGAGTAATTTAAATCTTTAATAGATTTATCAAAATATTCTAAGCTTGCAGCAGCTACTCCATATGCTCCACTTCCAAGATAAATTTGGTTTAGATAAAGTTCTAGAATTCTTTCTTTAGATAAAGCTCTCTCTATTCTAAAAGCTAGGATTGCTTCCTTAATTTTTCTATTTAAACTTACTTCATTCGTTAGTAAAAAGTTTTTTGCTACTTGTTGAGTAATTGTAGATGCTCCCTCTAACCTTTTAGATGATAAAATATTTGAAATATTATTTATTACAGCTCTAATAACACCTTTAGCATCAACACCCGGATGTTTGAAAAAATTTTTATCTTCAGCAGATAAAAATGCATTAATTACATTTTTTGGAATTGAATTAAATGGAACAAATACTCTTTTTTCCTTTGAAAAATCTGCCACCAAATCACCATTACCAGAATAAACTTTACTGGAAACAGGAGGTTTGTAACTTTTAAGAAATTTATAATCTGGTAAATCATTAGAATAAGTCCATAAAACACTTATTATCGAAATTCCTGATAATAGAATAAAAGAAGTAATTAAAATAAAGATATTTCTAAATAATTTATTCATTTTAATTTCATTATATCTTGGAATTTGTTAAAGATATGGCAAGAAAATTAAACAAAATTTTAAAAAACAAATTACTAATGAAATTAACATTCACAAAATTATGGAAAAAAATTTATATATCGATGCTTCGCATCCTAACGAAACTAGAGTTGTTCTTAAATCCGGTGAAAATATTGAAGATTACGAGTACGAAGGTTTAAAAAATAACTTAATTAAAAATAATATTTATTTAGGCAAAGTAAGTAGAATTGAACCCTCTTTACAAGCAGCCTTTGTTGATTTTGGAAGAGAGAGACATGGGTTTTTATCTTTTAATGATATTCAATCAGATTATTACCAAATACCAAAAGCAGATTTAGAAAAAATCAAAGAGGAAGAAGAAAAAGCTCGAGAAGAACTTTCAAAAGAAGTTGAAGCGAAAGAGGATGAAAATATTGCTCAAGGCAAACTAGAAATTGATGATCCTATAGAAAAAATATCAGAAGAACAAACACAAGATGAATCAATTGATAAAGGAAATATTACTGAAACAGAAAATCTAGATGAAGGAAAAGAAAAAAAAAAAGAGCATAGATTTAAGTTTAAAAAATATAAAATACAGGAAGTAATTAAACCTAATCAGGTAATCCTTGTACAAGTTATTAAAGATGAAAGAGGTCAAAAAGGTGCTGCTTTAAGTACTTTTATTTCTATTGCTGGTAAATATATCGTATTGATGCCAAATACGCCGAAAGGAGGAGGAATATCAAGAAAAATATTTAATCCTGCTGATCGAAAAAAAATAAGAACAATTTTAAATGAAATTGAAATACCTAAAGAGATGGGGTTAATTGTTAGAACTGCTGGAAGCAATAAAACAAAAAATGAAATCAATAATGATTTAACTACTTTGATTAATACTTGGGGTCAAATAAAAGAAAATGCAATCAACTCAATTGCTCCTTCATTGATACATCAAGAAAGTGAAATAATTAAAAGAACTTTAAGAGATATGTTTGATGATAACACAAAAAATATAATTGTAGAAGGAAATGAAGGGTATAAGAAAGCACAATCTTTTATGAAAATGATGATGCCCTCTGGCGTTAAAAAAGTGAAAAAATATAGAGGAAAAATTCCATTATTTATTGATCAAAATATTGAACAAAAGTTAAATCAAATTTTTGATTCTGAGATTAAACTTAAATCAGGAGGATATTTGGTTATTAACCCAACAGAGGCTTTAGTATCTATTGATATAAATTCTGGAAGTTCAATAAAAGGTAAGAATGTTGAAAGTACTGCTTTAGACACAAATATTGAAGCTGCAGAAGAAATTGCGAGACAAATAAAAATAAGAGATTTGTCCGGTTTAATAATTATAGATTTTATTGATATGTTGAGTTTCGGAAATAGAAGATTGGTTGAAAGAAAACTTAAAGAAAAATGCAGATCAGATAGAGCTAGGATTCAAATTGGAAGAATAAGTAATTTTGGTCTTTTGGAGATGTCTAGACAAAGACTGAGGGAAAGTGCGATTAAATGGAAAGTTACTTTAACAGATGAATCTTTTGCTCAAAAACTTTTAAAAATTGTTGAGTTAAAAGCTGTAATTAACAAAGCAAAATTTGTTGAATTAAAAGTTTGTGAAAAAATTTCAGATTTTCTTAAAGAAAATTTTGTTAATGACTTAACTTATTTTGAAAAAAAAAATAAAATGAAAATAGACATTATTAGTGATAATTCTTTAATTATACCTGAGTATATAATTGATTTTAAAAATAAATCAAAAAAGACGATAGAGCTAATAGAATATTATGAAAAATTAAAAAATTTAGAAACACAAATTAAAGAAGATAAGTTTTCAGAAAAAAAAGGAAATAAAAAGATTAATAAGAAAAACTATAATAAAAAAAGATATTATAAAAAGACTAAATAATTCCTTTTGACGGTGAGGATGGATTGCCCATTAAAATTTTATCTATTCTTCCAGATTTGTAAGATTGTCTTCCTGCAATAACAGCATTTTTAAAAGCTAAAGCCATTTCAAATGGTTTTTTTGCTTTTGCGATAGCGGTGTTAACAAGCACTCCGTCACATCCTAATTCCATTGCAATTGTAGCGTCTGAAGCTTGACCCAAACCAGCATCAATAATTAATGGAAGTTTGGTTTGTTTTCTAATTATTTGAATATTGATTTTGTTTTGTATGCCTAGTCCTGACCCAATTGGTGCAGCTAGTGGCATAATTGCGTCAGCACCTGAATTCTCTAAACGCTTAGCCATTAAAGGATCATCATTACAATAAACCATAACCTTAAAACCTTCTTTAGCGAGAACTTCTGTAGATTTTAAAGTTTCAATCATGTCGGGAAATAAATTCTTTTTATCTCCTAAAACTTCTAATTTGACTAACTTCCAACCACCTATTTCTCTTGCTAATCTCAAAGTTCTCAAAGCCTCTTTTGAATTAAAACATCCAGCAGTATTGGGTAAATATGTAATTTTTTTTGGATCAATATAATCCATAAGCAAAGGCTTATTTTTATCTGAAATATTAACCCTTCTTACAGCAACTGTTACAATTTCTGCTCCAGACAGTTTAATTGCCTTCGCACACTCAGACATGCTTCTATATTTTCCCGTCCCAACAATTAATCTGGAATTAAATTTTTTATTCGCAATAATTAGACTATCTTTTTTCAAATTAACCACCTCCAATAAAATGAACTACTTCAATTTTATCATTTTTATTTAATTTTATTTTATTAATTTTTTTTTTATCAACTATTTCTTCATTAAGCTCAATTGCTACTTTATTTAATGGTATTTTTAGATTTTTTAACACTATAGAGAGGTGGGTATCTTGAGTTATAGATTTGATTTTGCCATTTATTTTAATTTTTATTTTTTTTATTTTTTTCATCGTATATAAGTGCTGAATGAATAATAAAATAATTATTATTAATGGTCCTAATCTTAATCTATTAGGAGAAAGAGAACAATCACAATATGGATCAACTACGTTTAACCAACTTAAAGAAAATTGTTCTAAAAAAGGACAAGAAATTGGTCTTCATGTTGAATTTGCCCAATCTAATGTTGAAGGAGAGCTTGTTAATATAATTCAAGATGCAAGGAAAAAATTTGATGGTATGATTATAAACGCTGCTGCATTTACCCATACTTCTGTTGCTATAAGAGATGCCCTAGATTTATTTAAAAAACCAATAATCGAGCTACATTTATCAAATATTTATAAAAGAGAAGAATTTAGACATAAATCGCTTATAAGCGGTGTCGTAACTGGAGGAATTTTTGGATTAGGTGCTGAAGGATATATTTTGGCCATAATTTCATTACAAAAGACTTTGCAAAATGAAAATAGATAAAAAAATAATTAAAGAATTAAGTGATTATTTAAAAGAATTTAATCTTACCGAAATAGAAATAACTGAAAAAGATACAAAAATAAAAGTATCAAAAAATAATGTTTCAATTAGTAATCAACCACAAGTCATTTCACCCTCATCACCTGGAACAAGTTCAGCACCTATTCAAACACATAATATTAAATCAGGCACTGAAATTAAATCACCTATAATTGGAACTGCCTATCACGCTCCAGAACCTGGTGCTAAGAAGTTTGTTGAGATTGGAAAAAAAATTAAAAAAGGTGATACAATAATGATTGTTGAGGCAATGAAAACAATGAATCATGTTCCTTCAACAGCAGACGGTATAGTAAAAGAAATTTGTGTTGAAGATGGTCAACCTGTAGAATTTGGTCAAACTATTATTATCCTAGAATAAATAATGTTTAAAAAAATTTTAATTGCAAACCGTGGGGAAATTGCAGTTAGAATTATTAGAGCTTGTAAAGAATGGGGAATTCATAGATTAGTTAGGATATCGCCATTTGATTCTGGAGCAAGAAGACACACAAGTTTTGCAAGTGTTTGGATTTACCCAGTTGTAGATGAAAATATAAATATAGAAATTTTAGAAAAAGATTTAAGAATAGATACCTATCGTTCCAGCGGAGCAGGTGGCCAACACGTTAATACAACTGATAGTGCAGTTAGAATAACACACATTCCTTCAAAAATTGTTGTTCAATGTCAAAATGAAAGATCCCAACATAAAAATAAAGAAACGTAGATGATAGAGATGTAATCAAATTTTTAAAAATGTTTACTGAAATTGAAATTAAGGAAATAGAAACAATTAAAGATAAAGACATAAATGAATTAAAAATACTACTTGCTAATAAAACCACAGAAATGTTGCATGGAGAGGAAGCAGCTAAAAATTCTGAGCAAGCAGCAAAAGAAGCTTTCTCTGGAAACACTCTAGGTTCGAACTTACCTAAAGTTAATATTCAATCAAATAAAATAGAAGAAAAAATAAATATAATAGACCTTGTTTTATTATCTAAACTAGAAAACTCGAAAAGCGAAATCAGAAGACTTATAAAAGGGAATGCGATTAAAATAAATGACGATGTTATTTCAGATGAAAAATTCGAAATCAATAAAAATTTATTTAAAGATAACTATCTTAAACTTTCCCTTGGAAAAAAAAGGCATATTAAAATAGAATTAAATTAATTTTTTTTAATTTTCTCTAAAGTTCTAGTGATAAACCTGGGTGTTAAAGTTTTTATAGGATTTACAGTAGTTTCTAAATCTTTAGGAGGGCCTTTAATTTTAAAGCTGACACCAAAAACACCATCACCCACTTTCTTTCCAATCAATATATCTCCAAGTAAAGGTATTGAAGCAATAGATCTATTAATTGTTGTCGCCGGAACCAAGGTTCCTCTTAAACTAATTAATTTATCCTCCTCAATGTATCCTTCCAATAAAATAGATATTGCTGGACCAATTGCATATAATTCTTGAATTTTCATTAGTTTATCTTGATTAGTAAAATTCATTTCAAAATCTGTAAATCTAATACCCTCCCCTGTAAGTAAGTCTGCTATTCCCTGAAGAGATGCAAGAGCCAACAACTTGGCTAACGCTGGAATTTCTTTAACTTTAAAATTATCAATCACTAATTTTGAAGTTGAAACTCCGTCTTTTTTTAAAGAGTAAAAGTCTAAATATCCATCTCTTCCATCGCTAAATCCTTTAATGAATTTATATCTATCTACAAGGGGTTTTGCGTTAGTTGAGAAAAGAGTGGTAATTTTTTCACCTTGATCATTTGTTTTAATTGTAAATTTTATATTTTGTGAATTGTTATAAAAAGCCAAAATATCTGCTTCTTCTACTTTGTTATTAATAATATTTATCTTTCCTTTTAAATCCTTAACAAAGTATACTGTATCAAAGTAAACTTCCTCAAAATTTAGTTCCATACTTACGTTATTTTCAAAAAGATTGTTTTCTTTTTTATCATTGGCATCTAGTAAATTCGAAATTAAAGAATTTGCATTAAATGAGGTTCCATCAATTAAATAATTTTGGTCTTCTACTTTTTTTATATTGTAATTATTTTTTTTGTTTTCTGTGTCTAAATAATTAAAATTTGCCTGATCAATTTTTATTATTTGATTAGAATCGTTAAGAAATAAATTCTTAATTTTAAT
>CACDQB010000027.1 GCA_902554795.1 uncultured Pelagibacteraceae bacterium
CTTAGAAAGCATGTTGAGCAAGTTGATGATACTGCAGAGGATGATGAAGAAATAGGTGATGATTTTGAAAATTTATACAAAGGTGAAATTTCAAAAAGTGGAACACCAATATTACCATCTAAAAGAGCAAGAAAAACACCTGAAAAAATCCAAGTTACAAAGGAAGATTTGGCTGAGCTATCTGAAACAGCTACAGCGGAAGTTGATAATTCAGTAGGGGAAGAAACTATGAATGAGCAAGGTGAAGTTTCTTTAGACGAAGTATCAGAATCAGAAAATCAAGAAGCAGACGTATCTTCAGACGACACTGAAGCTTCAAACTCATAAAAAAATAATATAAAGTTATACCATGAATAGGAAAGTATCAGTTGCTCCTATGATGGATTGCACAGATCGTCATGAAAGATTTTTTCTTAGATTAATATCCAAAAATACTCTGCTTTATACTGAGATGGTAGTTGATGAAGCTATAAATAGAGGAGATAAAAAAAAGCTATTGGAGTTTAATATAAATGAGAAACCTGTAGCACTTCAATTAGGAGGATCTTCTCCAAAACTTTTAGCTAAAGCCACTAAAGTAGGTGAAGATTTTGGTTATGATGAAATCAATCTAAACTTAGGTTGTCCTAGTAAAAAAGTTGAAAAAAATAGATTTGGTGCTTGTTTAATGAAAGAGCCAAATTTAGTGGCAGATTGTTTAAGTAAAATGAAATCAGTTACAAAACTACCAGTAACTATAAAAACAAGAATTGGTTACGATGATGTAGAGGATTATGAAAATTTACATAGTTTTATTTCTACCTTAAAAGAAACTGGAGTTAAAACTTTCATAATTCATGCAAGAAAAGCAATGTTAGGTAAATTTACACCTAAGCAAAATTTAAATATTCCTCCTCTAAAATATGAATATGTTTATAAATTAAAAAAAGATTTTCCAAATGAAGAGATTATTATAAATGGAGGAATAACTTCAGTAGATGAAATAAAACCTCATTTAGAAAAAACTGATGGTGTAATGATTGGAAGAGCTGCGTATCATACTCCTTATTTATTAGCAGATATTGAAAGAGAAATATTTAAAAATGATGATGTTCCAAGTAGACAAGATGTAATTGAACAACTTATTCCTTATGTAAAAGAAGAATTAAAAAAAGGAACAAGATTAAATCAAATCATGAGACACACTCTTGGTTTATTTCACGGTCAAACAGGTGCAAGTTATTGGAAAAGGTATTTAAGCGAAAACATGTGTGTAAGAGATGCTGACGTAAAGAAAATTGATCACATCATGGATAAAATTAAATACAACAATGTAGATACTAGAGTAGGGCAGTCTGCTTAATTCAATTTTAACAAACGAATACAGTTATATTATTTTATTAATGGCCTTGACAGCAATACCAGTTGGTTTTGTAGCTGGATTATTTGGTATTGGTGGAGGGTTGATAACTGTTCCTTTTTTATATTTTATTTTTGGTTCTTTAGAAATTGATCCTCAATATATTATGCATCTTGCTGTTGGAACTTCATTTGCAATCATAATACCAACATCTACAGTTTCAGTTTTAACACATCACAAATTTAAAGCTGTTGATTTCGATATTGTTAAAAACTATGGTTTGTTTGTTGTACTAGGTGTTATTGTTGGCACTGCTTTTGCAGCTTCTTTAAAAACTAAATCCTTGGTTTTATTTTTTTCAATTATGATCTTATTTTTAGGAATTTACTTATTATTAATAAAAGAAAAGGAACAAAACATAATTGTTAAAATGAAATTACATCTAAAAGTAATTCTTGGTTTTCTTGTTGGGTTTATATCTGCTCCTATGGGTATAGGAGGAGCAGTAATGAATGTTCCTATCCTTAAGTTTTTTGGTTATTCAATAAATAAAGCTATTGGAAGTGCAGCAGCCATAGGTTTTTTAATTGCTCTATTTGGAGCAATAGGTTTTTTAATTTCAGGAAATTATTTAAATTCAAGTCTTCCACTAAGTATTGGTTTTATAAATATCCCTGCTTTTTTAATTTTCATACCGATTACAACTTTTATGGCCAGGATAGGAGCTAAAACAGTTCATAGTATTGATAAGAATAAAATTAGTAAGTTCTTTGGAATTTTTCTTTTAGTGGTGTCGATTAAATTTTTTTATGAATACTTAAAATTATAACAAGAAAAAAAAAGAGGTGACTTCAGTCTCCCTCCATCACCTCACGACTCCAAATTAAGTGATTCTCTAAATATTTAAGAACACTTATTAGTTGAAAATGCCTTTTATTAACTAATTAAAAATCAGACAATCTTAAGTTGTATAAGTCTTAAATAAAAACTCAAATTAGCCACACATAATATTTAGTGTTATTATTCAAATTGATACTTTTAAAAATGGTTTCAATAAAAAACATTAATAAAAATATTAAAAAAAATTTATTTGATCCAATCGATAAAACAAAAAATAAGTTTTCCTCAATTTTAAAGGATTTTCAAAAAAACAAAGTTAAAAAAGATTTAGCATTTCAAAAACAATTAGAAAAAGAAAAGAAAAGAGAATTAATTTTAGAAAAAAAATTAGCGAAAAAAGCCAAACAAGACGAACTTAAAGAAGAAAGAAAGAAAATTCTTTTCCAAAAAAAATTAATCATTGAAAATGAAAAACAAGAAAAAAAGAATGAAGAAAAAAGACAAAAGATAGAAGCTCAAAGAATTAAAATAGAACAGAAAAAAATTAAAGACGAAGAAAGTAGAAAACTTAGAGAGGAAGCCAGAAAGCTTAAACAAGAAGATTTAAGGCTTAAAATGTTAGAGAGACAAAGAATTAGAGAAGAAAATATTAAAATTAAAGAGGAACAATTAAAAAATAAAGAAATTGAAGCTCAAAAGAGAAGAGATGAAAAGGAAAAAGAAAGACAAGAAAAAATAAGATTAAAAGAAATTGAAAGGAAAAATAGACTTGAAGAAGAACAAAGATTAAGAGAGGCAGCTAGGAAGCTGAAATATGAGCAAAAAAAACTTAAAGAAATGGAAGAAAGATTAAGAGATCTAGAAACTGAAAGACAGCAAGAAATTCAAAGACAAATTTTAAAAGAAGAGGCTGAGCAAAGAGCGAAGGAAGAGGAATTAAGAAATAAAGAAAAAGAAGTTAAAGAAGCTGAACGTGAGAGAATAAATAAAGAAAATGAAAGACGTCAAAGAGAAAGAGAATTGAAAATAGAGGAGGAAAGACAAAAAAGAATTGATGAAGAAAACGAGAGAATTAGATTAGCTGAAATTGCTCAAAAAGAGAGAGAAGATGAGGAAAACAGGCGTATGAAAGAATGGGAGAAAAAATTTGATGAAGAACAACGACTAAAAGAGGAGGAATTAGTTAGAAAGTTTTATAGCGATGAAACTCCTGAACAAGAAAACAATCGGGATGGCGATAATTTAGAAACTAAAGTTGATAACGATAATTTAGAAACTAAAGTTGATAACGATAATTTAGAAACTAAAGTTGATAACGATAATTTAGAAACTAAAGTTGATAACGATAATTTAGAAAATAAAAACGACGAAGATAATTTTAAAAATTAAATTTTCTGATCATATTCACCGACCTTACCTGTTTTTTGTAACAAATCGTCAATAAAATCAAAGATTTTTCTCTTTCTTTCATCCGATGTTGGGCTTTCAGTTACAATAACTAAAGATGGTTTGTTTGAAGATGCTCTTATAAGTCCCCAAGAACCATCTTCAAATGAAAATCTAACTCCATTAACAGTTAAAATATCATTAATAATTTGGCCATCTATTTCTGTTTTATTTTCTTTTAATTTTTTGATTTGTTTAACTAGTTCTTCAACAACAATATATTTCTCTTCATCTTTGCAAAAAGGTGCCATTGTTGGTGTTTGAAATGTGTTAGGTAATTCACTAATAACTTCACTCATTTTTTTATTTTGATTATCTAATAAGTGGCACACTTGAATTGCTGAGTTAATTCCATCATCATAACCATATCCTAAAGGTTGATTAAAAAAGAAATGACCACTTTTTTCAAAACCTGCTAATGCTTTTTCAGTGTTCACTTTTCTTTTAATATGAGAATGACCTGTTTTCCAATAAATTGTTTCACAATTGTTTTCTAATAAGATTTTATCTTTTGTAAATAAACCCGTTGATTTTACATCTACTACAAATTTTGAATTTTTATGCTTACCTGATAAATTTCTAGCTATTAGGAGACCTATTTTATCTGAAAATATTTCATTACCATTGTCATCAATAACACCAACCCTATCTCCATCACCATCAAATCCAAAACCTATATCAGCATTATTTTCTTTAACTACTTTTGCTATCTCATGAAGCATTTCTAAATCTTCAGGATTTGGATTGTATTTAGGAAAATTCCAATCTAGGTTACAATCCAACTCAATAACTTCACATCCAATACCTCTTAGAATATCTGGAGCAAAAACACCCGCTGTTCCATTTCCACAAGCCACCACAGCTTTTATTTTTTTTTTAATTTTGTTTTTACTAATTAGGTTTTCTTTATAAATTTTATCAAAATCTTTTATTTGTTTTTCACTACCTTCGCCTTTTGTGAACTTTTTATTTAAGGTAATTTCTTTTAATTCTTTCATTTCTTCAGGTGCATGAGTTAATCCTTTTTTGATACCCATTTTCACACCAGTCCAACCATTTTCATTATGACTAGCTGTAACCATAGCGACTGCATCTGCATCTAAATTAAATTGTGCAAAATAAACCATTGGTGATAACGACAGGCCAATATCTTCTATATTGCATCCTGTAGATAATAATCCCTTTTTAAGAGCTGTTTTTATTTCTTCACTATAAGATCGATAATCATGCCCAACTACGATTCTGGGATTATCTTTTTTAGTATGTATTTTTATCTGTGTTCCAAGCCCTTTTCCTAGATTCTCTATTCCAGATTGGTTTATATCTTTCTCATACAACCATCGGGCGTCATATTCCCTAAAACCAAATGGGTCTATTTTTATGTTTTGATTCATTACCTATTTTCTTACTCTTTTTTTGTTAATTTCTTGCAAAAAAATTTATTTTTTTATTGATTATCATTTTGTCGCGTTCTATAAATGTTCTATTGTACAAAAGTTTATATAGTATATTTACGATAAACGCCTACAACATATAGTTGTTTTCGTACTAATAACAAAATATAATTAAAATTTATGAATAAGATTCTTTCTCAAGCCCTCAAAAAAGCTGTCTCTGAATATAGCCCAGAAGTTAAAGAAGTTTCAAAAGGTAATAGACCAGATCTTTTTTCGTTAAACAATGAAACAGAACTTTTTCAAAACGATAAAGGTATCATAATTAAAATTGATAGATCAAAAGACTCAAACTTAACTGATTTTGGAAAAGCAACTTTGAAAGATAGATATCTTGGTCCAAACGAATCTTATCAAGACTTGTTTGCAAGAGTAGCCAGCACATACTCAGATGACAATTTACATGCACAAAGAATTTATAATTATATTAGCAACCTTTGGTTTATGCCTGCTACTCCAGTTTTATCAAATGGTGGAACTAAAAGAGGTTTACCAATTTCATGTTTTTTAAATGAAGCTTCAGATAGCTTGGGTGGTATTTTAGATCTTTGGAGTGAGAATGTTTGGCTTGCTGCTAAGGGTGGTGGTATCGGAAGTTATTGGGGTAATTTAAGATCTATTGGAGAGAAAATTGGAAAAGTTGGAAAAACTTCAGGAATAATTCCGTTTATTAAAGTTATGGACTCATTGACGATGGCAATTAGTCAAGGTTCATTAAGAAGAGGATCAGCAGCTTGTTATCTTCCAATTGATCATCCTGAGATCGAAGAATTTATAGAGATGAGAAGACCCACGGGCGGAGACCCAAACAGAAAAGCACTAAACTTACATCATGGTGTTTTAGTTTCAGATGCATTTATGAGAGCAGTTGAAACTGACGAGCAATGGGCATTAAAAAGTCCTGCTGATGGAACTATACAGCAAACTATTTCGGCAAGAAATTTATGGATTAGGTTATTAACTGCAAGAATAGAAACAGGAGAACCGTATATTATTTATATTGATACTGTTAATAGACAAATTCCTCAGCATCATAAATTAGCAAATCTTACAGTTAAAACTTCTAACTTATGTAGCGAGATAACTTTACCTACAGGAATTGATAAAGATGGAAGAGATAGAACAGCAGTATGCTGTTTATCTTCTTTAAATTTAGAAAAGTATGATGAATGGAAAGATGATCCAGATATGATTAATGATGTGATGAGATTTTTGGATAATGTCTTATCAGATTTCATTAATAAAGCACCTGATCAGTTTAAAGATGCAAAATATTCAGCAGAAAGAGAAAGAAGTGTTGGTTTAGGTGTAATGGGCTTTCACTCATTCTTACAAAAAAATAGAATTCCACTTGAGTCAGTGATGGCGAAATCATGGAATAAAAAAATATTTAAAAATATTGATGAAAAAGTAAATCAAGCATCTAAAGATTTGGCAGAAGAAAGAGGGGCTTGTCCAGATGCGGCTGAGTATGGTTATAAGGAAAGATTTTCAAACAAAACAGCAATAGCTCCAACAGCTTCTATTTCAATTATTTGTGGTGGAGCATCTCCAGGAGTAGAGCCAATTGCAGCAAATAGCTACACACACAAAACCCTATCAGGTTCTTTTAATGTCAGAAATAGATACCTAGAAGAAATACTACAAAGTCATGGTAAAAATGATGATGAAACATGGTCTACCATTACTACTAATCAAGGATCTGTTAGTCATTTAGATTTCTTAACTAATTTAGAAAAAGATGTATTTAAAACAGCATTTGAGCTTAACCAAAATTGGATAATCGAATTAAGTGGTGATAGAACACCTTATATTTCGCAAGCTCAATCAGTAAATTTATTTTTACCAGCAGATGTTCATAAAAAAGAATTACACAAAATTCATTTTGATGCATGGAAGAAAGGCTTAAAAAGTCTTTATTACTGTAGATCAAAATCAATTCAAAGAGCTGAAAATATCAATGATGCTAAATCAACTGATATCACAGCAAATGTTTATAAATCTAAAAATCAACAATCTAACGAGCAGCCAGAGTACGAGGAGTGTTTATCATGTCAGTAGCAGAAAAAATTAATAAAGAGATTATTCAACCAAAAAAAATGGGGTTACTAGTAGAGAACCCAGTTTATAAACCTTTCAGATATCCATGGTGTTATGATGCATGGTTAACTCAACAAAGAATTCATTGGTTGCCAGAAGAAGTCCCTTTAGGAGACGATGTTAGAGATTGGCAAAAAAATCTGTCTCAACCAGAAAAAAATTTATTAACACAAATTTTTAGATTTTTTACTCAAGCAGATGTAGAGGTTAATAATTGTTATTTAAGACATTACACAACTGTATTTAAGCCAACGGAAGTATTAATGATGATGACAGCATTTGCAGCAATGGAAACAGTCCATGTAGCAGCATATTCTCATCTTTTAGATACGATTGGTATGCCTGAGTCTGAATACTCAGCTTTCATGAAATACAAAGAGATGAAAGACAAGTACGATTACATGCAAGGTTTTAATGTAAATTCTAAAGAGGATATTGCAAAAACAGTTGCAGTGTTTAGTGCATTTACAGAGGGATTACAGTTGTTTGCAAGTTTTGCTATTTTATTGAATTTTCCAAGACACAATAAAATGAAAGGGATGGGACAGATAGTTACTTGGTCTGTAAGAGATGAAACACTTCATTGTAATTCTATGATCAGAATTTTTAAGGAGTTTATAAAAGAAAATCCTGAAATCTGGACACCTAAACTTAAAAAAGAACTTTATGAAGCTTGCAGAATAATTGTTGAGCATGAAGATGCTTTTATTGATTTAGCTTTTGAAATGGGTCCAATGGAAGGTTTAACTGCTCAAGAAGTTAAAGAGTACATTAGGTTCATTGCGAATAGACGACTTATTCAATTAGGATTAGAACCAATTTATGATGTTCAAAAAAATCCACTAACTTGGTTAGATACAATGCTTAATGCAGTTGAGCATATGAATTTCTTTGAAGGAAGAGCTACTGAATATTCTAAAGCATCAACCCAGGGTACTTGGGCAGAAGCGTTTAGTTAAAATAATAAATGATTAGAAAATATATATTTATATTTTTTTTCTTATTTACCGCAGCATGCAATACAGTGACTGGAACTATTGAGGGAACAGCACTAGGTGTTGTTAAGGACGTAAAAAGTACTTATCATTATTCAACTTGTGTTTTTACTAAAGTTACCTGTGGTGATCTTGACTTAGATTGATTAACTTTGAATTATAAAAAATATTTTCGTAAAACTAGTCTAAAACAAAAAGGTGTAGGAGAATTTTTTTTGGATGAGATAGCTACCAATAAGCCAAGTGTATTTCTTGAAGTAGGTGTTTTTCATGGAGTTACAGCCCGAAATGTTTGTGAGTTACTTTATAGACTTCACGGTAAAAATTTTAAATACGTAGGTTTAGATTTATTCGAAGAAACTTCAGAAAATAAAAGTGAAATAATACCTAATACAAAGTTTTCTAACCCATTAAAAAATATTTATTTCAATTATGTCAAAAAACAAAACCCATACAGCATAGAAGCTGTAGAAGAACTTCTCAAAAAATTTAAAAATAACGTTTCTCTAATTAAAGGAAATTCAAATATCATATTAAAAAAAATCGATATGTCTAAAATTGATTATGTTTTTCTTGATGGAGGTCACGATTATGAAACTGTTAAAAATGATTTAGTTTGTTGTAGAGAAGTCATAATAAATGGGGGAACAGTGCTTTGTGATGATTATGATTTATCTTATGCTCCAGGTGTAAAAAAAGCTATAGATGAGTTTGTTTCAATTAACAGCTTTAAATGCTCAATAATATGCAATGATAGATTTGCAAAAATAGTAAAAAATTAAACTATCTTTGGTTTAATTCCATTACTTTTCTATGTTTGCTTCCTTTATAACTTGCTAAAGGTCTGATAAGTTTATTAGCAGCATGTTGCTCCATGATGTGAGCAGACCAACCAGTAATTCTTGAAATAACAAAAATAGGCGTAAAGAAATCAGTATCAAAGCCCATTAAATGATAAGTAGGCCCAGTAGGATAGTCTACATTTGGATAAATATTTTTTTCTTTAATCATAACCTTTTCTACAATGTCATAAATTTTTTCAAACTTTTTATCTTTTTTGATTTTAGCAACTTTGCCAAAATATTCTCTCATTGTGGGAACTCTTGAGTCGCCTGACTTATAAACTCGGTGACCAAAGCCCATAACAACCTCTTTATTCTTTAACGCGCTATTAATCCATTTTAATGCATTTTCTGGTTTTTTGATTTTATTCATCATATGCATTACTTCTTCATTTGCTCCACCATGTAACGGACCTTTTAGGCTTGCTATAGCACCTGTAATTGCGCCATGAATGTCAGATAAACTACTTGTAATTGTCCTTGCGGTAAATGTTGAAACATTAAAACTGTGTTCAGCATATAAAATTAATGATACATCAAAAGCTTTAACAATTTCTTTTTGTGGTACTTTACCAAAGCACATATAGAAAAAGTTTTCAGCAAAAGTTAACGTTTTTTTTGGTTTAATAATTTTTTTTCCTTTTCTAATTCTATAAAAAGCAGCTAAAGCAGTTGGAGTTTTTGCAAAAATTCTCAGAGCTTTTCTCATATTTGCTTCTGGTGAAGAATCTGTAGTTTCTTTATCCTCTAATCCCATTACACTCACAGCTGTTCTTGCAACATCCATTGGATGGGATTTCTTTGGCATGTGTTTGATTATTTCATATAAATTTTTTGTTAGTTCTCTATTGTTTCTTTCTTCTTTTTCAAATTGTCTAAGTTGGATCGTATTTGGGAGATCCTTATTAAGAATCAAAAATGCAACTTCTTCAAATCTACAATATTCACATAAATCTTGAGCAGCATACCCTCTATAAGTAAGAGAATTTATTTCTGGCATTACCTTTGAAACTTCTGTTTCATCTACAACAATACCTAGTAAGCCTTTTTTAATATCATCACTCATTATTCGTGTCCTTCCGTACTAAAATTATAAATTTTTTCATCTAATGAATTATATTTTTCATAATCTACTAATTCGTAGA
>CACDQB010000028.1 GCA_902554795.1 uncultured Pelagibacteraceae bacterium
CCAATGAGTGAATACAAAAATATTATTTTAAAAATTAATAAATTTATACCATCAAAAACATTGATTACAGATATTGGTTCTTCAAAAACTGAAACTTCTAAAATTATAAATAAATTTTTGAAGAAAGGTATTCATTGGATTCAAAGTCACCCGATAGCTGGATCAGAGGTCAGTGGACCAGAGCATGGTAAAGAAAATATGTTTACTGATAGATGGTGTATAATAATTAAAGAAAAAAATATTAAGAAAAAAAATATAAATATTCTAACTAAGTTTTGGAAAAAAATTGGAGCAAAAGTAGTTGTTATGAGCGCTGAAAAACATGACAAAATTTTTTCTATTACTAGTCATTTACCACACTTAATTGCATATAATCTGGTTAAATCTGCTCAAGACTTTGAGAAAAAACAAAATTATGAGCTAATTAAATACAGTGCTGGTGGATTAAGAGATTTTTCTAGGATTGCAGCATCAAATGAAATCATGTGGAGAGATATTTTTTTTAACAATAAAAATAATATTTCAAAAGCAATTGATTTATTTATTAAAAATTTAAATCAATTTAAAAAAGATATTAATTCAAAAAATAATAAGTCTATCGTAAAGAAACTTATTCAGACTAAAAAAGTAAGGTCAAAAATCATCAAATTGAAACAAGATATTGATAAGCCTGACTTTGGAAGAAATTAATATTTTATTCTAGATACTTTTTTTACATTTAGGTTGGCGGTCTTTTGAATTCTATTAATTGTTTCTATAATTGGCATAATAATTACTTTTCTTTCTGGACCATAAGCATGAATTAGTTTTTCGGAATTTAAACACATTGCAACATGACCTTTCCAAAAAATAATATCTCCTTTTTTAAATTTTCTTTTTTTTGAATTCTTTTTTGTATATTTGATCTGATCTCTTGTATCTCTTGGATAAAACGAGTTATTATAACAAAAAAATATTTGTAATAAGGCTGAGCAATCAATACCCTGGAATGTTTTTCCACCCCAAACATATTTTACATTTAAAAATTTTTTAAATATTTTTGTAAAATTATTTTCTTTATGAGTTAATTTTTTTATATCTACTTTTTTAATCCATTTATTT
Organism: uncultured Pelagibacteraceae bacterium; assembly: GCA_902554795.1. GTDB lineage: Bacteria > Pseudomonadota > Alphaproteobacteria > Pelagibacterales > Pelagibacteraceae > Pelagibacter. The sequence goes on from CACDQB010000028.1 coordinate 1,102, forward strand.
TTTTCAATTTTTACGTAATTCCTATTTTGCTCAATTACAGATAATTTAGATGCAAGTGGAAGCCAACTGCTAGTTCCAATTCCAGGTTTTTTATAAATCTTTGCTTTTAGTGAACTGACCTTATAATTGGGGCTAAATTTTTCTATATATTTTGAATTTTTTATAAACCCCTTATAATTATCAAATAAAGTTTTAATTTTTATCCAACCTTTATTTTTTGCTAAAATTTTGAATTTTTCACCATACACAATTTGTGAAGTTACTTCAGATTTTCTCGAAGGATTTTTGTAAATATTCGAAAAATTACCAATGAAATAAAAATTATTTTGCACCAATTTTAATTTTGTTTTTAATTAACCACAAACAAATTAACGATGGTATCACCATAATAGTCGTTAAAACAAAAAATGTTCCCCAATCTCCGTTTAACCAGTCAACTAAAGCTCCTGAAGATGAAGCCAAAGTAGTACGGCCAGCAGTACCAATTGAAGCAAGTAATGCATACTGTGTCGCTGTATAAGTTCTATCAACTAGTAATGATATAAATGCAACAAATGCTACAGTTGCAAAAGCTGCTGTGATATCATCAGCTATAACCGCAATTGCAAATAAAATTTCTGATTTTCCAGTCCATGCTAAAACTGCAAATAAAAGATTTGTTATAGCCATTAACCCACCAGCAAAGAACATAGTTTTAATTGTTCCAGCTCTCATGGCCATTATTCCACCCAACAAAGTAAACACTACTGTTGTTATCCAACCAAGTCCTTTTGAATAAATTGCAATTTGACCTTTGGAGAAACCAATTTCTTTATAAAAAACAATAGACATTCTTCCCATAAATGCCTCACCTATCTTAAACAAGAAAACAAATCCTAAAATTCCAGCTGCAATGGCAAAACCATTTTTTCTAAAAAAACTAATAATAGGTCCGCCTATAGTTCCTGTAATATATGCGATAAAATTTGTAATTATATTGCTAGATCCAAGTTTTCCTTCGATCAATTTGTCTGTTTCTCTTTGTTTTGCTTGTCTATTTGTTTCTATAGGTTCATGAACAAACATTAATCCTATATTCATTAAAATTATTAAAACACCTAAAATTAAAAAAGTAGCTTGCCAATAGTCGGCAACACCCAGGTTTTCAAAATATTCTGCTGTAAATAAAGCAACAACTCCACCTAATTTATACCCAGTCCACCAACCAACAACAGCCATAGCTGCACCAGCAGCCATTGATTTTCCTTCATTTTCATTTATCTGTTCAATTCTTAATGCATCTACAGTTATATCTTGGGTTGCTGATGCTATAGCAATAATTAAACCTACAGTAATTAATAAAGCCAAATTTTCAGTTGGATTAATCACACTCCAAACAACAAGACTTAACAAAATAATTAATTGCATCAAAACTATCCAGCCTCTTCTATGGCCTAATTTTTTTGTTAGTATTGGAATTTGAATTCTATCTATAATGGGAGCCCACAAATAATTGAAAGCGTATACTCCAAAAATTAAACCTGCCCATCCAATTGTTGATCTACTAAGACCTTCTTCTTTAAGCCAAAGACTCAAACTGCTTGCAATTAATACCCATGGGAAACCACTTATTGCACCTAATAAAAGAATTCTTACCATTCGAATGTCTCTATAAACTGCGAGAGATTCAAGCCATGTTTGTTTCTTTGTTTCAGACATAATCAATTTCTCCAAAAAGATGGTAAGAACAATACTAATATTGCAAACAACTCAAGTCTACCCAAAATCATACCTACAGTTAAGATCCATTTAGAAATATCAGGTAAAGCTGAAAAATCTCCATTAGGACCTATAATAGGGCCCAAACCTGGGCCAACATTTGATATTGATGTTGCTGCACCAGAGATAGCAGTTATAAAATCGAGACCTGTTAATGATAATAATGCAGCTAAAATAAAAAAAATAACAAAGTAAAAATAAATAAATGAAATTATTGATGCAATAAATTTGTCATCAACAGATCCTTGATCGTATTTAATTACAAATATTCCCTTGGGGTATATAATTTTCTTTAATTGATTTGATATATATAAATATAGAATTTGAATTCTAAAAATTTTAACACCACAAGTAGTTGATCCAGCACAGCCTCCAATAAACATTAATGCAAGAAATATTGTTATAGGAAAACTTCCCCAACCATCAAATTCAGCATTTACATAACCTGTTCCAGTCAATATTGAAATTGTATTAAAAAAAATAGATCTTAAACTAAAGTTTCCGTTATTATTAAATAATAAATAAATTGATAATATAATAATGCTTATAATTATTATTTTAATAAATGTTCTGATTTGAATATCGTTTAAAAATATTTTTTTATTACCATTAATAAATTTAATATATGCAATAAATGGAATACTTCCTAAAATTATAAAAACCATTGATGATATTTCTATAGGAACACTGTCAAAATATCCGATAGATTGATTATAATTGGAAAATCCACCTGTAGCTATAGTAGTCATAGAATGAGTTAAACTATCAAATTTTCCCATTCCAAATATCCAATATGATAATGCGCAAAGAGCGGTTAGACCTGAATAAATATAAATAAGTCTCAAAGCTATTTCTTTCGATTTAGGAAGAATTTTTTCAGATGAGTCGTTACTAGAAATTTTAAATAATTGCATACCACCAACATTCATTATAGGCATCAGCGTAATTGCCATAACAATTATACCAATACCCCCCAACCATTGAAGTATTGCTCTCCATAATAGAATACCTTTTGGTGCATTCTCTAAGTCAGAAATAATTGTTGATCCAGTTGTTGTAATACCAGACATACTTTCAAAAAAAGCATCAGTAATTGAAAGTTCCATAGTCGAAAATATAAATGGTAAAGATCCAAAAATAGCAATACTCAACCATGACAAGGCAGTTAATAAAAATGCTTGTTGCAAATTTAACTTCTTGTCGTGGTCTAGATTTGAAAGAAAAAATAATGATCCAAAAATTATAGTAACAATAGATGCGCCAAAAAAGGATGAATCTATTTCGGAATAAATAAATTGAGCAATTATAGGGATGAACATTGAGACCCCTAAAATTATTTGTAAAATTCCTAGTGTAAAAAAAACAGTTTTATAATTAGACATTTTGAAAGAACATTATTTTATGGTAAATAAATTTCAACTCTATAAGAATTAATAAAATCGCCAATTTAAGATTTTTATAAAAGATATATTAGTGATTAAAAAAGAAATTTTAGACAAAACAAGTGCTTGGCCTTTCGTTGAAGCAAAAAAAATGCTTCGTGAGAGAAAATCATTTATTGATAAAAAAGGGAAAATTACCCTTCAAACAGGATATGGTCCAAGCGGCCTTCCACATATCGGAACATTTGGTGAAGTCGCAAGGACTTCAATGATGGTGAATGCCTTAAAGCAACTTACAGATTTACCGACAGAAATAATTACTTTTTCTGATGATATGGATGGTTTAAGAAAAGTTCCAGATAATGTTCCTAACCAGGAATTACTAAACAAAAATTTACATAAACCATTAACACAAGTTCCAGATCCATTTGAAAAATTTTCAAGTTTTGGAGAGCATAATAATGAAATGTTAAAAGATTTTTTAAACAGTTTTAATTTTAAATACAGTTTTAAAAGCTCAACATCTTTATACAAAGGCGGTTTTTTCAATCCAACTTTAAAAATTATTTTAGAAAATTATGATGGTATAATGAACATTATACTTCCAACTTTGGGTAAAGAACGTCAACAAACTTACTGTCCTTTTTTACCGATTTGTCCAGACACAGGACATGTTCTTGAAATACCAGTTATAGAAATTGATAAAAAAAATTCTAAAATAATTTTTAATAATAAAGGTAAAAAATTAGAAACCAGTATTTTGGACGGAAATTGTAAATTACAATGGAAAGTTGATTGGGCAATGAGATGGTATGCTTTGGATATAGATTTTGAAATGTATGGAAAAGACCTTATTGAAAGTGCAATTTTATCAAAAAAAATTATAAATTTAATCGGTAGAAAACATCCATCTGGATTTGCTTATGAATTATTTCTTGATGAAAAAGGTGAAAAAATTTCAAAATCAAAAGGAAATGGTATTACCATCGACCAGTGGTTAAAATACGCTTCACCCGAAAGCTTGTCTTTATATATGTATCAAAATCCAAAAAGAGCAAAAAAACTTTATAAAGAAATAGTACCAAAAGCTGTAGATGAGTACCTTGATAATATTGAAAAATCAAAAAAACAAATAGAACAACAATTAGTGATGAATCCTGTTTGGCATGTTCATAATGGAAACATTCCAAAAGAAGAGATGATTATGACTTTTTCTATGTTGTTGAATTTAGTTGAAACAAGTAATGCTGATAACAAAGATTTATTATGGAAGTTTGTTAAAAAATATAAATCTAACATTCATGAAAAAAACTTTCCAATTTTTGATGGACTAGTTGGTTATGCAATCAAGTATTTTAATGATGTTATTAAGGCTCAAAAAAAATATAAAAATCCATCTGAAAATGAAAAATTAGCTCTACAAGCTTTAGTTAAAACTTTAGAGCAATGTAATGATCAAATGTCTCCTGAGGATATACAAACATTAATATATTCAACAGGCAAAGAGAATGGTTATGCAGAAAATTTAAGAGATTGGTTTAAGTTAATTTATGAAGTGGTGTTTGGAGATGAAAATGGACCTAGAATGGGTTTTTTTATAAGTTTTTTCGGTGTTAACGAAACAAAACAGTTGATAATTAGTAAACTAAAATAATGTATTCAAATTTAAGATCTTTAATATTTAAAATAGATCCTGAGAGAGCACATTTTTTAGCAATTCAATCTCTTAAACTAAATTTAGTTTCAAGTATATTTGATGAAAATAAAAATGATCCTCTTTTAAAAACCAAATTATTTAATCAAGATCTTGATAATCCCATAGGTATCGCAGCAGGTTTTGATAAGAATGCGGAGGTATACAACCCTTTATTTAAATTGGGTTTTGGATTTGTTGAAGTAGGTACGGTTACTCCATTAAAACAATATGGAAATGAAAAACCAAGAGTATTTAGATTAGTTGAGGATCAAGCGTTAATTAATAGGTTAGGTTTTAACAATAATGGATCAGATACAATATTAAACAGAATTAAATCAAATAAAAAACTAGGTGTTCTAGGTGTAAATGTAGGTCCAAACAAAGATTCTAATGATAGATTGAATGATTATCTAATTGGATTAGAAAAATTTTCTGAAGTTGCAGATTATATTACAATTAATATTTCTTCACCAAATACTGAAAATCTAAGAAATTTTCATGAAGAGAATAAATTAAAAGAGTTATTAAAATCTGTATCAGATAAAAAAAAACAATTAAATTCTAAAATTCCTATAGCTGTAAAGATTTCACCAGATATAAGTGAAAATCAAATTGACTTAATTTCAGAAATACTTTTAGAAAATGAAATAAGCGCAATAATAATTTCAAATACTTCTGAGGCTTCTCGGGAAACACTTCAAAATATACAGAGACATCAAAAAGGTGGATTATCTGGAAAACCTATTGAAAAAAAATCAAATCTTTTAATAAGTAAATTCTACAATTTAATTAAAGGTAAAATTAAAATAATTGGAGTAGGTGGCGTTGACTCAGGTAAAGCAGCCTATGATAAGTTTTTATTAGGGGCAGATTATGTTCAGTTGTATACCGGTATGGTGTTTCAAGGGCCTAATATTGCTGGCCTGATTAAAAAAGACCTAAAAGAATTACTGATAAGAGATGGTGTCAAAAATTTCACAGAAATTGTGGGAAATAAAACTGTTTCTTAAATGTATTAAACTTGACGCCTTCAATATCTCGCCTTATATAGGCACTGTTATTATGTCAAAAAAATGCGAACTTACAGGTAAAATTCCTATGAAAGGTCATAATGTTAGTCATGCTAACAACAAGACTAAAAGAAGATTTTTACCTAATCTTAAAAAAGTAAAGTTTACAAGTCAGCTCACTGGTAGAAGTTTAAAACTTACTGTAAGCAATTCAGGTGTAAGATCTGTTGACAAAAAAGGTAGTTTTGACGAATTTTTAAAAACTGTAAAAAATAAAAATTTATCTCCTAGATTAAAAAAGTTAAAAAAAGTAGTTTTAATTAAATCCCCTTTCAAAAAAAAACCTGTAGCTAAATCAGCTTAATGAACAAATTATTTATAACCCTGTCTATAATGATGGGGGTTGTTGTACTATCTTCTAATTATTTAGTTCAGTTCCCAATAAACTATTTTGGATTAAATGAGATTTTAACTTATGGAGCTTTTAGTTACCCAATAGCTTTTTTAATAACCGATTTAGCGAATAGGTCGTACGGAAAATTATTAGCAAGGCAAATTGTGTATTTGGGTTTTTTAATAGGAATTATATTTACATTGTTATTCTCAACTGATTTTGCAGATTTAATCTCTGTTAGAATTGCAATAGGATCAGGGATAGCTTTTATTACCGCTCAATTGTTAGATATTCAAATTTTTGATCGATTAAGAAAAAAAGAGTGGTTTGTTGCACCACTTACTTCATCTTTGATTGGATCAACAGTCGACACATTTTTATTTTTCTCAATATCATTTTACGCAACAGGGGTACCTTGGATTACTTTATCTCTTGGAGATTTAGCAGTAAAAATTTTAGTTGCTATAATAATGTTGATACCATTCAGAATGTTATTGAAAATTATTAAACCAATTAAAGTTTAATATAAAAATTTATAAGACAAAATTTTATAAGCTAATTTTGCAACAAGAAAATTATAAGAATTAAATCCTTTAATTGGAGATAGTTCATTAATATCTGCACCAACAATTTTCGAGTTTTTAGCTGCAATTCTTATTATATCTAATGTTTCGTCCCACAAAAGTCCTCCTGGTTCAGGTGTACCAGTCGCAGGCATAATACTTGAATCTAGTCCATCTACATCGAATGTTAGATAAACAGTTTTGTTTTTAATCAGTTTTTTAAATTTAGACAAATTCCATTTTTTTTTATCTTTTGCCCAAAAAATATTTATTCTTGAAGAATTTTTTTTTAAATATGGGATTTCACTTTCTGAGATATTTCTTATCCCAAATGAAATTAAAGAAACATTTTTATAATCTAGACATCTTCTAATTGCTGAGGCATGTGAAAATTTTTCTCCATTATAGCTTTGACGTAAATCTGCATGGGCATCAAAATGCAAGAGGCAAATATTTTTATATTTTTTAGTAAAAGGAACAATACACCCAGGAGTTATTGAATGCTCTCCACCTAAAGTCATTGGGAAAAGCTTTTTATCTAAAATTTCTTTATTAATATTTGAGATTTTATTAAGTGCTTTTTTAATATTTTTATCAATTTTAAACGGTTTTAAAGTTTTAATACCTATTTTTTTATAAGGTTCGCAGTTAAGTTCTTCATCATAAAGCTCAACTTGATGAGATGCTTTTATAATTTCTTTAGGTCCATTTCTTGTTCCTCCTCCATAACTGACTGTTTTTTCCAATCCAAATGGAACAATCACAGCTTTTTCTTTAAAGCTAAATTTATTATCAATTCCTAAAAACCCGTTTTTATTTGAGAGATATTTCAATTTTATTCAAAAATTTTTGTAAAGTTTTTTCTTTCTCTGTTTTTCCACTCACCCTTATGATATGCATCACTTGCTATCAATGGTAAAACACTAGTTGCCTCTGCAAACACCATCTGTTCTTTTGTAATATCTACTTTTCCCCATGAACTTGCTTCTTTTAATGTGGAGCTGCTACAAGCACCGTCTCTACTATCAGCAACAGTAATTTGAACAGCATATTTATGCATGTCTACATCTTTTCCTAATAGTTCAGCGCAAATAACAGTATCTTGAATAAAGTTTTTAGGCACACCACCACCAATCATAAATAATCCAGAACCTTTAGATTTAATTTTAATTTCTGTTAGTTCTCTAAATTCTCTAACTGAGTCTATGGTCATATGTTTTTTTGGATTTTGTTCTTGATGCATAACTAACCCGAATCCTGCGCTCGAGTCGGTAAAAGCAGGGCAGAAAATAGGAACATTGTTGTCAAAAGCGGTTTCAATTAAAGAATCTTTTTTTTTTGAGTTATTCTTTAAATATTTTCCCATTTCATAAATGAACTCTCTTGAAGTATAGCTTCTCGCCTCTAGGTTATTAGCGATTTCACATATTATTTTATCACACATTTGTAGCTCTTCTTCATCTATGTAGGTATCGTAAATTCTATCTATATAGTTATTCCTCAGCTCAGTATCATCTTGAAATTGTGAACCTTGATAATGTTTAAAACCAAGAGCTTCAAAAAAATCCATATCTACTATAGAGGCTCCTGTTGCAACAATTGCATCCACCATATTATATTTAACTAAATCTTTATAAATATTCATACATCCAGCTGCCGAAGTAGAGCCTGCTAAGGTAAGGAAAATTGTACAATCTTTATCTTTAAGCATCTCGTTATAAATATTA
>CACDQB010000029.1 GCA_902554795.1 uncultured Pelagibacteraceae bacterium
AATGAGATTGGTGCTGCATTGTTGAGAATAATTGAGGTAATTGGACCTGACAAAATTGAAAATATTGATGAAGATACAGTTTATTTTATTATCAATACTTTAAATCAATTAAATGTTGATTTAATTAGAAACAAACTATTGTTAAAAGTTCTTCCTTTAAAAGTATAAAAATTATAATAAAATCAAGTTATGGCTATCAGAACTATAATAACAGAACCTAATAAATTACTTAGGCAAATATCTAAACCAGTAAATTGTGTTGGTAAAGAAGAGCAAAAATTGATGGATGATATGCTAGAGACAATGTATGACGCAAACGGAATTGGTCTCGCGGCGATACAAGTTGGTGTGCCAAAAAGAATTATTGTAATGGATATAAGTAAAGATGAGAATAAAAAAGAGCCAAGATATTTCGTAAATCCGGTTATCAAAAATAAAGATCCAGAAAAAGCAACTTATGAGGAAGGATGTCTTTCTGTGCCTAATCAGTTTGCAGAAATTGATAGACCTAGTAAGTGTGAAGTAGAATATCTTGATTATGATGGAGAAAAGAAATTGCTAAAGGCCGATGGTCTTCTGGCAACATGTATTCAGCACGAGATGGACCATTTAGAGGGAATCCTATTTATTGATTATCTTTCAAAATTAAAAAGGTCAATGATAATTAAAAAATTATCAAAATTAAAATCTACTTCTGTAGAAGCTTAATCAATGCAAAAAAAAATAGTTTTTATGGGTACTCCCATGTTCGCTGTTCCGATTTTAAAATCACTTTATCAAAATGGATATCCTATTTCTTGTGTTTATACACAACCACCTCAAAAATCTAAAAGAGGTCAAAAAATTAATAAGTCACCAATTCAATTAATTTCAGAAACTTTAAATATAGAATTTAGAACACCAAATTCATTAAAAGAAAATTCAGAGGAATTAGAATATTTTAAATCTTTAGAGGCAGATTTGGCAATAGTTGTTGCTTATGGTCAAATTATACCAAAGTCATATTTAAATTTAACTAAAAAGGGATTTATTAATATACATGCATCTATTCTTCCAAAGTGGAGAGGTGCTGCTCCCATTCAAAGGTCAATTATGAATTTAGATAAAGAGACAGGAATTAGTATTATGAAAATAGGAGAAGAACTAGATACAGGACCAGTATGTAATGTTTATAAAATTAATATAGAAAATAATTTAAATGCTGAAGATATTAATGAAAAGCTATCAAGTTTGGCTGCAGAGAAAATTTTAGATAACATAGATGATATATATGAGGATAAAGCAAACTTTATAGAACAAGATCACTCATCAGCTACATACGCATCAAAAATTCAAAAATTAGAGGGGCAGATTAATTGGAAAGAAGATGCTAAAATTATAATTGGTAAAATAAATGGACTTTATCCAGTTCCAGGTGCTTATTTCATGTTTAACGGTGAAAGATATAAAATATTAAAAGCAGAAATTGGACAAGCACAAGGAAAACCTGGTGAAGTTTTGTCTGACCATTTAGAAATTTCATGTGGAGATAAAAAATCAATAAAAATTAAAGAAATACAAAGACAAGGAAAAAAGCCCCAAAGTATTGGAGAATTTGTTTTAGGAACACAAATTAAAAAGGGTTCATTTTTATAATGAATAGATACCAAATAATTATTGAGTACGTGGGGACAAATTTTAGAGGATGGCAAATTCAAAAAAAAGGGCTAACTATTCAAGGATTAATTCAAGAAAAATTATCAAAGTTACTAAAAGAAAAAATTGTTTTACATGGTCAAGGAAGAACTGATGCAGGGGTTCATGCATTTGAGCAATCTGCACACTTTGATTGCAAAAATAAAATAACCGATAAAATTAAATTTTTAAAATCTATAAATCATTTTTTAAATTTAAAAGAAATTGCAATTAAAAATATTAAAAAAAGAAATAATAAATTTCATGCTAGATTTTCAGCAAAACAAAGAATTTATAAATATTTTATTTTTAATCAAATAAGCCAACCAATAATTGAAAAAAATAGAGCATGGCATGTTCGTAGGTCTTTAGATTTAGAATTAATGAAAAAGGGTGCAAAAAAGTTATTAGGAACCCATGATTATTCAACTTTTAGATCTTCAAGTTGTAATGCAAAAAGTCCAATTAAAACTATAAAATCAATAAATATTAAATCATCAAAAAACAAAATTGAATTTCAATTTAGTTCTCAATCTTTTTTACAACACCAGGTTAGATCTATGGTTGGTTGTTTAAAATATTTGGGAGAAAAGAAATGGGATTTGAAAACTTTTGAAAAGAGATTTAAGTCAAAAAAAAGAACACTGTGTGCTCCTCCAGCACCACCAGTTGGTTTGTTTTTATTTAGAGTTCTTTATTAATTTATTTTTATTGCTCATAGCAAACTTTTTATTTATTCGCCATCTAGACTCAGCTCTTACAATATACCCGCAACAGTTTTTTGATTTACATTTACAAGGAAATTGTTTGTAGTTTTCATCATACCCAAATCCGTAATCACAGGTAAACTCCTCACCTTTTTTAATGTCCTTGATTGCTTTGACCCAAATTTTTAATCCTTTTCCATCGTAATCACAATTATTATCACAAGAATGGTTTATTAAGCCCGCAGTATTCCATGGAAAATCTCCATCTAAGTCATATCTTTTATTTATTGTAAATAAATATATTGGTTTACTATTATCGTACTTATCAGAGTCTTGTGTTTGCTTTTTTGTTATAAGTTTTCCTACATAGTCAATTATTTTGGTTCCTTCTTTAATGTCGCGAGTTGCATAAAGTCCTCTACCTTTATTATCAATTCCAGATTTTTTTATTTTATATAATTTCATGAAGATTTTTTATTTAGAGTTTTCTTAAGAATTATCAATTAAATTCTAAAAGAGCATCAACGTGTCTTTTAGTGCTGTCTCGAAGTGCATTTAAGTCATAACCGCCCTCTAAAATTGAAACAACTTTTCCATAACAAAACTTTTTAGAAGTCTCTAATACTCTTTTAGTAATAGTAAAATAATCCTCTGTTTTTAAATTAAATTGAGCGAGAGGGTCATCCTCATGGGCGTCAAAACCAGCGCTAATCAATATAAACTCTGGTCTAAACTCCTCTAATTTTTTTAATACACGGTCAAATACGTTTAAATATTCTTCTGAACTTATGCCAGCTGGCAAAGGTATATTAAAGATATTGTTAAATTTACCTCTTTCTTGTTCTGAACCAGTTCCTGGGTAGTAGGGATATTGGTGAGTTGATATAAAAAGAACATTTTCATTTTCATAAAAAATATCCTGTGTTCCATTACCGTGATGTACATCAAAATCTATTATTGCAACTTTTTTATATTTATATTTTTTCAACAAATAATTTGCACCAATACTCACTGAATTTAAAATGCAAAAACCAGCTGCTTTATTTTGTGAACTATGATGTCCAGGAGGTCGAACACCACAAAATGCATTTCTAAATTCTTTTTTTTCTACTCCATCAATTGCAGCAATTATTGATCCAACTGCATCGAAAGTTGCATCTTTGCTTCCAGGTGAAATGATTGTATCACCGTCAAGTGAAGAAAAACCTTTTTTTGGGAAAGAACTTTTTACTAAATTTAAATAATTATTTTCATGTGTGGTTAATAGAATATCATCTGAAACTTTAGTTGGTTTCTTCCATATAAGATTTTTATTATTAAGTTTTTTAAAATTTTCTACAATGACTGATACCCTTGCTATTTGTTCTGGATGCCCAGGACCTGTATCATGATTTTGAGATGTATCTGATGTAATTAAGCCAGTTTTCACTTAAAGTAATTATCTAAGATTTTAGTATAAATTAAAGTTAATCTTTTTAAATCAGATAAGGACACACATTCCCCTACTTTATGCATAGTTTTTCCTACTAACCCAAATTCTAAACATGGAGCTATTTTTCTTATAAATCTAGCATCCGACGTGCCACCAGTTGTTGATAATTTTGGTTTAATTCTAGTAATTTTTTTAATTGTATTTTGAATCATAAATGTAGTTTTATTTGGTTTAGTTAAAAAAGCCTCACCAGAAACACTATATTCAATTTTAAATTTTGATTTATTTTTATTACAAATTTTTTTAATTATTTCGTTTATTTTATTCTTTAATTTGTAGGATGTATGTTTATTATTAAATCTAATATTAAAAGAAGCACTAGCTAAACCTGGAATTACATTGTCAGCTGAATTATCAATGTTAATTTTTGTTATTTCCAAATTTGTAGGTTGAAAATCTTTTGTACCTTTATCAAATTTAATTTCTTTTAACTCTTTTAGTATTCGAACTAAAGCTGTTGAAGGATTGTTGGCTCTATTTGGGTAAGCTACATGACCCTGAATTCCAATTACAGATAATTTTCCAGTTATACTACCTCTACGACCAATTTTTATCATTTCTCCTAGTTTATTTGGATTTGTAGGCTCTCCTACTAAGCAAAAATCTATTTTTTCTTTTCTTTTTCTCAAATACTCAACAACTTTTTTTGTTCCATTAATTGCAATTCCTTCTTCGTCTCCAGTAATTAGAAGACTAATTGACCCAACGAATTTTTCATTTATTTTAGAAAAATTACTAACCGCAGTAACAAATGCAGCTATTGAGCTTTTCATATCATTTGCACCTCTACCAATTAAGTATCCTTTCTTAACAGCAGGTTTAAATGGATTAACAGTCCAATCTTTTAAATTGCCAGGTGGTACTACATCTAAATGACCTGCATAACAAAAATTTGGACTTGTATTTCCAAGTCTTGCATAAAGATTTTTTACTGGATAACTATTTTTATCTTTGAACTCGAGAATTTTAGTCTTAAAGCCGATTTTTTTTAATTTTTTTTCTAAAAATTTAATTACACCGGCATCAGTTTTTGTAACAGATGGAAACCTAATTAGCTCTTTAGCTAATTGAAGTTCATTAATTTTTTGCATTTTTATTCTCTTAAAAGATCGTTAACTGATGTTTTTGATCTCGTCTTTTCATCAACTTGTTTAATTATTACTGCACAATACAAAGATGGCGCTTGTGGATTGTTTTTATCTGGCAAGGATCCTGGAACTACCACTGAATAAGGTGGAATTTTTCCATAAGTTATTTCACCGGATTTTCTATTAACAATTTTTGTTGATTGTCCAATATACATTCCCATACTTAGAACAGAGCCTTCTCCAACTATTACGCCTTCAACTACTTCGGACATTGCTCCTAAGAAAACATTATCTTCAATAATCGTTGGTAATGCTTGAGCAGGTTCCAATACACCTCCAACTCCAGTACCAGCTGAGATATGACAATTTTTTCCAATCTGACAACAACTTCCAGCACGACTAAATGTATCCATCATTGTTCCTTCATCAATATATGCACCAATATTTACATAACATGGCATTAAAACCGCATTCTTTCCTACAAATGATCCTTTTCTTACAGGTGAATTAGGTACCATTCTAAAACCAGCTTTTTCATGATCTTCTTTTGTCCATCCAGCTGTTTTCCCTTTAAGTAAATGAGCTTTGTCATACCAACTACTGTATGGACCATTTAAATTTTCCATTGGATACATTCTAAAACTTAACATGATAGCTTTTTTAAGATGTTGATGTGTAACCCATTCACCATTGATTTTTTCAGCTACTCTTGCTTTCCCACTGTCTAAATCATCAATAATTTGATTCACAGCATCCTTTAAAGATTTGTCTGAATTTTGATTTACTTGGTCTTTATTTTCCCAAGCTTCATTTATAATTTTCTCAATACTCATAGTTTTATGAGTTTTTTAATAACCTTATTTCTTTTAAAAATAAAGAAAGATTTTCAATTTTGTAATCAATATAATCTTCATCAGACTCTTTTTTACCCCAGTATTCATTATTGATTAGCCAAACTGTTTTTGCTCCTCTTTCTTTTCCAATAGATAAGTTTTTTGCGATATCTTCAATGTAAAGTGTCTCAGTTGGATCAATTTGAAATTTTTTGACCATCAGATCAAATGCTTTTGCCTCAGGTTTTGGACTGTACTCAGCATCAACAATGTCGAATACACCGTCAAATTGATCATCAATTCCTAAGTGAGTAGTAATATTTTTAACATGTTCTTTACTACCATTTGTAAACACAAATTTGTTTAGATTAATATTTTCAAGCTCATTTCTTAAAGCAGTATCTTTTTTTAAAAAATCTAAATTAATATCATGTACGTAGTCTAAAAATTCTCTTGGAGGTATATCGTGATGTATCATTAAACCATTAAGACTAGTGTTATATTTATGAAAATAATTTGTTTGTAATTCTTTTGCCTCTTTTAAATTTAAATTTAATTTATTCGAAATATATTGAGTCATTTTTTTACTTACTTGACCAAATACTCCTTCAAGATCACTATAGAGTACCCCATCACAATCAAATAATATGTTTTTGATATTCTTTAATTTTTTCATTGTCTTATTAGGGTCCCGGAGCCCTTGTCAGAGAATATTTCCCATAAACATGAATGTGGCTTTGTTCCATTGATTATTCCAACTGCTGTTACACCATTATTCACCGCATCTAAGCATGCATTTATTTTAGGTATCATACCTTCTGTAATAGTTTCATCTTTAATCATTTTCATAATTTCGGATGAAGAAATTTCTTCTATTAATTTTTTATTTTTGTCTAGAACACCATCTACATTCGTCATTAACAAAAGTCTTCTAGATTTCAAAGATTTTGCTATGGCCATTGCAGCCGTATCCCCATTAATATTGTATGTATGATTTTCTTTTCCTAATCCTAATGGTGAAATTATAGGAATTTTATTTTGATTAATTATATCTAATATTTTTTCATTATTAATCTCATTTGGTATTCCTACAAATCCTAATTCCTCAGCTTCTGGTATGGTTTTTATAACATTATTATTTTTTGTATTAATAGAGATTGCTTCTATTCCTTTGTCTTTTAAAGAATTAACAATGTCATTATTAAAATCAATCAAAACAGTTTCAACAATATCAATTATATTTTTGTCAGTTACTCTTAGTCCTCTTATAAATTTTGATTGAATATTTGATTTTTCTAGTTCTCTTTTAATTCTAGGTCCACCACCATGAATTACCACAGTCGCAAGGCCTAATTTATTTAAAACACTAAGATCAGTTATAAAATTATTAAATACGTTTCTATCAATTAAAACATTTCCACCGTATTTAATTATTATTAAATCATTTTTATATTTTTCAATATATTTAGTTACTTCATTAATTGGTGGCCCATCTTTAGGTAATATCTTTTCAAGGTCCATTTATTATTTTTAATTAGGTTACAGTTTTGACTGTTGTACGTTTCATTATTACAACCTGCTGAGCCATTGTTAAAATGTTATTAACTGTCCAATAAATTACTAACCCACTTGGGAATGGTGCAAGAATTACTGTTAAAAATAAAGGGAAGAACATAAATATTTTTGCTTGCATTGGATCTGTTGGAGCGGGATTTAACTTTTGTTGAACCCACATTGATACTCCCATAGCAACTGGCCATGCCCCAATTACAAGGAAAGAAGGTACGTCATAAGGAAACAATCCAAATAAATTAAATATTGAAGTAGGATCCTTAGCACTTAAATCCTGGATCCAACCATAAAAAGGCATATGACGCATTTCTATCGTTACAAATAAAACTTTATACAGAGCAAAAAATACAGGTATTTGAATTAAAATTGGCAAACATCCAGACATGGGATTTACTTTTTCCTTCTTGTAAAGAGCCATCATTGCTTGTTGCAATTTCATCTTGTCATCTTTGTGTACTTCCTTAAGTCTTGCCATCTCGGGCTGAAGAGCTTTCATTTTAGCCATGCTTCTGAATGAAAAATTGGCAAGTGGAAAAAATGCTACACGAATACAAACAGTAACAGCAATAATTGCCAATCCATAGTTACCAAATATTTTAAAGAAATACTCTAAAGCAGTAAACAAAGGACGTGTTAAAAAGTATAAGAAACCCCAATCAATCGTAAGATCAAATTTATCTATTTTTAAAGACTCTGCGTACCCATCAATTACATCAACTCTCTTTGCAGCCACTATTACTTGCAAGTTTTCTTCTATAGAGGAGTTTCCAGTTAACTCTAACGGTTCTGTTGTAACAAAGTTTATTCTATATTTGTTTTTGTAATCCATCGTAGTTTTAAATTCTTTTTCTCTTGGTGGAATTAGAGTTGATATGTAATATTTATCTCCTATACCTAACCATCCTTTTTGAGCAGTTCTTGAGAATTTTTTCTCTTCAATATCGTCATAATCCTCCTCAATTAATTCTTCATCCAATGTAGCGATAGGGCCTTCATGAAGAATATAAAAATCGGTTAAACCTTCTGGGATCTGATTTCTTATAATTTGTCCATAAGAATAGAAGTCATAGTTTTTATCAGTAGAATTTACAACTCTTTGTTTTATTGTGAATAAAAACTTATCATCTAATGCAATTTCTTTTTCAAAAGTGATCCCTTGATCATTAGTCCAACTTAGTTTTATAGGAGATTGATCAGTTAATTTATAATTTCCAGAAACTGACCAAATTGAATCTGCATTTGGAATATCGATATTTTTATCAGTAGTTATAAAGCCACTTTCAATTATATAGCCTTCTTTAGAGCTTCGTGGTGCGAGAAATTTTACTTTTTCATCGCTTTCCAAACTAACATTATATTCTTTGAAAGTTAGATCGTCTATTGCAGCTCCCTTTAATGAAATAGATCCAATAATACTTTGGTTCTCAAATTGAATTCTTTCGCTTTGTTGTAACGCTTCTTCTCGTGAAATTTCAGTTACGTTTTCTTTTTGATCAAGACTAGGTGCGTCTGAATTCTGTTCAGTCTTAGTTTTTTCAGTTAAATTTTCTTTTGGTACAGGAGGTGGTGCGAAAAATAGCGAGTATAATATAATTACAGCAGCTGATAAACTTATGGCAGCAATTATGTTTCTAGTTTCCATTATTTATTATTCTTCATTTCTTTTTTAACTGGATCAAACCCTTCGCCGCCCCCTAGAAATTTTATTGGGTGGCAGGATAAAATTCTTTTTATACTAACTAATAAACCTTTAAAAAAACCGTATTCTTTTAAAGCATCTATGCTGTATTCAGAACATGTTGGTAAATATCTACAAGAATGACCCAATAATGGACTAATCAAATATTTATAAGCTTTGATAAATTTAATTAAGATTAAAGTAAATATATTCATTATTTTATTTTTGCAAAATCCTGAAAAAGAGTTTCTTTTATAATTTTGTATTCATTATTTAGCATAGAAGACTTAGCTATAACAAGAAATGAATAATCAAAGTTT
>CACDQB010000030.1 GCA_902554795.1 uncultured Pelagibacteraceae bacterium
TTTTAAGAAAAAAACTAAGTACACTTGAGGTTGATAAGGGTGCACCATTAAAAGGAAAATTATTAATTCAAATGTTTGAAAAACCTAGTTTGCGAACAAGATTAAGTTTTTATTTGGCTATCAAACAATTAGGTGGTGGTACTTTGACTTTGAGATCTAATGAGCTTCATTTAGGTCAAGGCGGAGAGAGTATTGCTGATACGGCTAAAGTTCTTTCGACCTATGGTGATGGATTTATGCTTAGAACTGATAGTGATAAAAAGGTTGAAAAGTTTGAAAAATATTTATCTATACCCGTCATCAATGGTTTAAGTCCTTCATCTCATCCAACACAGGTTTTATCAGATGTTTTTACAGTTGAAGAAATAATGAAAAAACCTATTTCAAAATTAAATATTTGTTGGATAGGTGACTCCAATAATGTTTTATATAGTTTAATAGCCGCATCAGTAAAATTTTCTTTTAAATTAAGTATTGGTTGTCCAAAAAAATTTGAACCAGGAAGAGAAGTTAGAGCTTGGGTCAAAAAAAATAATAAGCAAATTTATATTTATAATGATGCTAAAAAAGCAGTGTCTGGTGCAGATGTAATTTTTTCTGATAAAGTTATTTCTTTAAATGACAAAGTTAATAAGAAAAAAAAAATAAAAGCATTTAAAAATTTTAAAATTAATAAAAAATTAATGAGTTATGCAAAAAAAAGTTGCATTTTCTTACATTGTTTGCCTAGAGGTGACGAAGTGAGTAATGATGTTTTCTTAGGTAAAAAATCTCACGTATGGCAACAAGCACTTAATAGAGTTCATGTACAAAAAAGTATTTTATTATATTGTTTCGGAAAATTAAGGAAGCGGTAAAGGGCTATCTGAATTCTCATTTAGATATTTTATTACAGAGGCCCTATCTTTTTCTTTTCTAAGACCAGCATATGCCATCTTTGTTCCCTTTATCCATTTAGCAGGTTTAATTAAAAATCCATTCAGTTCTTCAAAAGTCCAATTCTTATCATATGCAGCTAGTGCTTTAGAATATTTATAGTCTTCAATCGCTCCAACTTTTCTTCCTACAACATTATAAAGCGCTGGACCTATGGCATTCTTTCCTCCTTTAACAATCGAATGACAAGCTGCACATTTTTTAAAAACTTTTTCACCATGAGCAATATCTCCCATTGCCATTAATGCTGATATATCAATTTTATCTGACGTAGTGCTTGAGCTAGTTGTGGATACAGTAGTGGCAGCTTCTACTTCAACTGAATAACCAGGTGTTTCAGGTTTGTCTACATGGAATATAACATCAGATAATTTTCCAATACCGATAACAAGCAGGGCAACCATTAAGACTGCAGCTACTATTTTATTTATTTCGAAAGAATCCATTTTTTTCTAAATTTTGTAGTGAACGTATAACATGATAAATTAAAAAAAAGCTAAAATTTAATGTATAAATTTGCCTCTATAGTTGTTTAATGAGTATAATAATTTGAAAATATAATGAAAACTTTAGTAATTATACCCTCTAGAATGTCCGCTACTAGACTGCCTGGTAAACCTTTACTGAAAATAAATGGTTTATCAATTATTTCACATGTATCTAAAAAAGCAGAGGAGGCCAATATTGGAGATGTGATTGTAGCTACAGAGGATCAGGAAATTATTGACGATGTAAGAGGCAATGGATTCAACGCTATTTTAACTAGCAATAAACATAAGACAGGAACAGATAGAATTCATGAGGCACTTAAAAAATCAAATATTAGAGATGCTGATTTCATTATGAATTTACAAGGTGATGAACCAGCAATCGACATTCAAGATATCGTAAGATTGAATGATAAAATGTTAAAAAATCCTTCTAATATAGGAACTCTTGCTGCAACAATTAAAGACAATAAAAACTTGAGAAATGAAAATATTGTAAAGGTAATTACCGAAAATGCTTTAGGGGAGAATAATTTTCCAAAAGGTATTTCTTTTTTAAGAATGTCTGAGAGTGTAGATAATATATATCATCATATTGGAGTTTACTGCTATTCAAAAGATTCACTCGAAAAATTTGTTCAACTAAGTCAATCTAAAAATGAAATAGAAAATCGGTTAGAGCAATTAAGAGCATTAGATAATAATATTGATATTAATGTTTCACTTGCAAAGTCATCTCCAATAGGGGTGGATACAGAGGAAGATTATCTAGCCTTAAAAAAAATAATGGAATATAAGAATTGATGAGTAAAATTTATTTTCAAGGAACGTTTGGTGCATATTCTCATTTAGCAGCGCTTTCAATTGATGCTAAAGCAGAAATCTTGCCTTGTAAAACTTTTGATGATTGTTTTAACAAAGCATCTGAAGAACCAGATAGTAGAATTATAATTCCAGAGTCAAATAGAATTACTGGTAACATTGGAATTGAATATTTAATTTTTAAACATAGGCTAAATATTTATAAAGAGCATTTTCAAAAAATTGAGCATAATTTATTAGGACAGCCTGGGGCAAAATTAAAAGATATTAAAGAGGTTTATTCTCATGCACAAGGATTATCTCAATGTTCAAAGTTTATAAAAGAAAATAATTTAGCAGAACATATTAGAGCGGATACTGCTGGATCTGCTGAAATGATTTCTAAAACAAAAGATGTAAAGCAATCAGCTATAGCATCTTCATTAAGTGCTAAAATTTATGGCTTAGAAGTAATTAAAAAAAATATAGAAAACGAAAGTGGAAATTTGACAAGATTTTTGGTTATGGGAAAAAATATTTCTCAACCGGAATTTAAAGATAAAACTTTCATAACCTCTTTTTTATTTAAATTGAAGAGTAAGCCAGCTGCGCTCTATCAGTCACTAGGAGGTTTTGCTATTAATGGTGTAAATTTAACTAAACTACAAAGTTATCCGGAAAAAAATAGTTTTGACTCTTATTTTTTCTTATGTGATTTGGATGGACACATTGAAGATCCAAAAGTTCAGAAATCTCTTGAAGAGCTAGGTCTACATTGTGAAGATTTTCACGTTCTAGGTGTTTTCGAAGCAGATAACTTGAGACAAAAAAAATAAGAATCTTTTCTTGTAGATTAGAAATTTTAACTGCTATAATGGTTTTGGAGGCTAGAGGTGGATGCTGCTTGAACCCGACCAGATCTTAACGGAAGCAGTCGTAGAGACAGTTATTCAGGTTCTAGTCTCCTTATAGATTTATGAATAATAACTCAAAAGTATTAGCATTAAAATATAGACCACAAACTTTTGATGATCTTATTGGTCAAGAGGTTGTTGCTGAAACTATTACCAATTCGATTAAAGCTGACAAAATACCTAATGCATATTTGTTCACTGGAATAAGGGGAATAGGAAAAACCACAACAGCACGAATTGTTGCAAAAGCACTTAATTGTTCAAATGGTATCGATAATTTATGTAAAGAAAACTTTTGTGAAAGTTGTAAATCTATAAGTGAGTCTAGTCATATAGATGTGCTTGAAATGGATGCGGCAAGTAAAACTGGAGTTGATGACGTAAGAGATTTAATCGAATTTTCAAGATACGGGCCGACCTCAGCCAAATATAAAATCTTCATTATTGATGAAGTTCATATGTTAAGCAAACAAGCATTTAATGCTTTATTAAAAACTTTAGAGGAACCACCGGAATACCTAAAATTTATTTTTGCAACTACAGAAATTAAAAAAATTCCAATTACAGTAGTATCTAGATGTCAAAGATTTGATCTATCTAGAATTAAATCCTCAGAATTATTGGAGTTTATTAAAAAAATTAAGGATAAGGAAAATGGAAAAATAAGCGAAGAGGCTTTAAAGCTTATAGTAAAAATTTCTGAAGGTTCTGTAAGAGATGCGTTATCATTATTGGATAGAGCATTATTAAGTTTGAATGAAGGAAAAGAATTAGACTTAAATTCAGCTCAGAAAATTTTTGGATATTTTGATAAATCTCAATTAATCGATTTGTTTGAGCTAATTTTAAAAGGTGAAGAAAAAAAAGTAATAAGTATTTATAGAAAAATT
This sequence comes from uncultured Pelagibacteraceae bacterium, assembly GCA_902554795.1. GTDB lineage: Bacteria > Pseudomonadota > Alphaproteobacteria > Pelagibacterales > Pelagibacteraceae > Pelagibacter. The sequence continues at coordinate 4,030 of CACDQB010000030.1, forward strand.
TATGATCAAGGTGTTGAACCAAAGGTTTTTATTAATGATTTCTTAGAGTTACTTTACTACTTTAAAAATATTAATTCTTTAACTTTAGAAAGTACAAACTTTTCATTAAATGATGAAGAATTTTCTAAAATTAAAAATTTATCAAGTCAAATAGACTCAGAGGTATTAATATTATTTTGGCAATTTGCCATCTCTTCTCTCGAAGAGATAGACATAGTTTCTAATCAACACCTTTCAATTGAGATGTTCTTAATAAGACTAATGCATTTAAGTTCTGTAAAATCTGAAAATAAAATTGAAAATGTTGAGGCTAACTTGAAGAGTGAAAATTTTGTAAAGAATACAGAAACTGAATTAACTTCTAAAACAATAAATCAAATTAAGAATGTTGCACAGGAAGAAAAAATCAAACCAGAAGTTCAGACAGAAATTAAAGCAGAAAATAAAACTAATATAAATGCATTTGAGGATTTAATTGAAATTTGTTCAAAAAAAAAAGAGATCAAACTTAAATACGAGTTAGAAAAAAATGTTAACCTTGTAAAATTTGAAAAAAATAGAATTGAAATATCTTTTAATGAAAGTTTAGATAAAGATTTTGTAAAAGATTTATCATCAAAGCTTTTTGAATGGACCGGTGAAAGATGGATTATTACGTTTAGTAAATTAAAAGGGCAAATGTCAGTAAAAGATAAAGAAAAAAATGTAAAAAAACAGCTAATGGATGAAATGAAAAATTCAGAAATATTTAAAAGTGTGATTGATAAATTTCCTGATGCCGAATTAATAGATGTAAATTCAAACAAAGATGGAGTTGATAATGACTGATTTTAGTAAAATTTTAGATAAAGCAAAAGAACTTGAGGCAAAAATGAAAGAAAGCCAACAAAAGATTAAGGAAATTAGGGTTGAAGGAGTTTCGGGTTCAAATTCTGTAAAGATAACTTTGGATGGAGAGGGAGAGATGCAAACAATAAAGTTATCTGATGAAATTATGAAAGAGGACAAAACCATAATTGAAGATTTAATTGTTGCAGCACATAATAGTGCTAAATCTCAACTTAAATCAAAAACAACTGAGGAAATTTCAAAAGCAACTGGAGGTTTTGGAATTCCTGGTTTTAAATGGCCTTTATAATAGATGCAAAACATCAGTGAGATAGAAGAATTAATTAAATTAATTTCAAAACTTCCAGGTTTAGGTCCCAAATCAGCAAAAAGAATTGTTTTAAAATTAATAAATAATCGTGACGAACTTGTAAAACCTATGGCAAATACATTGGCGCAAGTTTATAAAAATGTAGTTAGATGCAATTCATGTGGTGCATTAAAGTCAAATTCAAATGGATGCCTAAATTGTGAGAACACAAAAGAAAAATATAATAAAATTTGTGTAGTAGAGGATATTGCAGACCAATGGTCGATTGAAAATTCAAATATATTTCAGGGCTATTTTCATATTTTAGGAGGCACAATTTCTTCAGTTGGCCAAAGAAAAGAAGATTTGTTGATTAACTCATTAGTTGAAAGAGTTAATAGAGATAAAATTGAAGAGGTAATTCTTGCAACTAGTGCAACTGTAGAAGGTCAAACAACTGCATATTATATTCAAGATAGTCTAAAAAATTTAGATGTTAAAATTACTAAATTAGCACAAGGTTTACCAGTAGGTGGAGAGATTGAAAGTCTAGATGATGGGACCTTATTTTCTGCTTTTAAAAATCGATCTAATTTGGTTTCGAACTCAGATTAGATTTTTTTTTTAACCTATTTAAATGAAGTAATGGTTCAGTATAACCTGAAGGTTGCTCTTTACCTTTAAAAACTAAATCACACGCCGTTTGAAACGCTATTGAGTTTTCATAATCACTACTCATTTTAACATATAGTGGATCATCTTTGTTTTGGTCATCTACTATTTTAGCCATCTCTTTCATTATTTCAGTTACTTGTATTTTTGTTGTAATTCCATGATGAATCCAGTTTGCTATATGTTGGGATGAAATTCTAAGAGTGGCTCTGTCTTCCATCAAGCCAATATTATTAATATCAGGAACTTTTGAACAACCCACACCTTGATCGACCCATCTTACAACATAACCCAATAAGGTTTGCGCTGAATTAGAAATTTCTTTGTTTATATCTTCCACAGACCAATTTGGTCTGTCTGCTATTGGGATTGTTAAGAGATCATCAAGCTTAGCTGGTTCTCTATCGATTAATTTTTTTTGTTCATTGAAAATATTTATTTCATGATAATGTAAAGCATGTAACGCAGCTGCTGTTGGAGAAGGAACCCATGCACAGTTTGCACCTGCTTTGAGGTGTCCTGTTTTTTGCTCCATCATGTCTTTCATTTTATCTGGCATTGCCCACATTCCTTTTCCAATTTGAGCTTTACCAGAAAAACCACAATTTAAACCAATATCAACATTGTTGTTTTCGTATGCAGTAATCCATTTAGATGACTTCATATCACCTTTTTTAATCATAGGACCAGCTTCCATTGATGTATGCATTTCATCACCAGTTCTATCTAAGAATCCAGTATTAATAAAAAAAACTCTATTTTTAAGACTTCTAATACATTCTTTTAAATTTGCTGATGTTCTTCTCTCTTCATCCATAATACCAATTTTACAAGTGTACTTAGGTAAATTTAGAACTTCTTCAACTTTAGAAAATATTAAATCTGTGAATGCTGTCTCGTCTGGACCATGCATTTTAGGCTTTACAATATAAACTGATCCAGTTCTTGAATTATTTTTATTTTTAATATCATGTAACGCGGCTGCCGTTGTTATAAATGCATCCATAATACCCTCAGGTATTTCACTTCCGTCACTCAATAAAATTGAAGGGTTAGTCATTAGATGACCAACGTTTCTTACAAGTAAAAGACTTCTGCCATGTAACTTTAAACCTTTCCCATCTTTTGAAATATAGCTTCTGTGTGGATTTAATTTTCTCTCAAATAATTTTCCTTCTTTTTCAAATTTTGATTTAAGGTCTCCTTTCATTAGACCTAGCCAATTTCGATAACAAATAATTTTATCTTCTGAGTCAACGGCAGCTACACTATCTTCATTATCACAAATTGTTGACACTGCAGATTCTAATATAATATCACTAATACCTGCATGATCTTGTTGAGCAGCAAAAGCTCTCGAGTCTTTTAGAATTTCAATATGTAAATTATTATTCTTTAGAATAATTGCAGAGGGATTATCACTTTCACCTCTGTGCCCAACAAATTTATTTTCGTCCTCCAAATCATAAATATCAGCACCTTTTAAAACTTTTAATTTCCCATATTTTACAGCAAAACTTGTAATCTTATTCCAGCTTAATCCAGCTAATGGAAAGTATTTATCTAAAAAATCTCTTCCATATTTTATAACCATTTCACCTCTTAAAGGATCATATCTTTCAGATACGCTATCTTCAGACTGTTCAATTACATCAGTACCATAAAGACTATCATATAAACTCATCCATCTTGCATTTGCAGCATTTAACGCATACCTCGCATTCATCACAGGCACAACCAATTGAGGTCCAGCTATAGTTGCAATTTCTTCATCAACATTTTCTGTTTCAATTTTAAAATCAGGCCCCTCGTTTTTTAAATAACCAATTTCTAGTAAAAATTTTTTATACATATCTGGCTTAATTTCTTTACCTTTATTTTCTATATGCCAATGATCTATTTTTTTTTGTAATTCTTCTCTAAATTTAATTAATTCTTTATTTTTTGGTGCAAGCTCATCTAGAGTTTTTTCAAGACCCAACCAAAAATTTTCTGCAGATACATTTGTATTTTTTAATAATTCATCATTTACAAAGTTTGATAGCTTTTCTGATACTTGAAGATTATTAATTTTAATGTACTTTTCTTGCATAGCACTTAACTTCGTACCCCATCTGTATTTTTGCCTGAGAGCTTTACTCCTTCGGCGGAAATTAATCTCTTTCCAGAGTGTTATGCTTTAATCGGTCCTTTTGCCTGAGAGTTTCCGGGGTGGTTGCTCCTTCGGCGCTATAAATAGTCTCTCCCGATAGTGAATTTGTATCTGTTAAATGATTTAAGTCAATTAATAAGAATTACTCATTATTTGATATCATTTTATTGCCTTTTTTGTATTTTAACCATCCGCTATAAATAAAACATGAAAAATTATCTAAATTTTGAAACAGAAATTAAAGATCTAGAAAATGAACTAGAAAAACTGAAAGATCCCTACAATCAAGAGGGATTGTCAGAAGTGGATACACAAAAAATTTCGAGTACTCAAAATGAAATAGATGAAAAATTAAAAAATATCTATTCCAATCTAGATCCTTGGCAGACTACTATGGTTGCTCGTCATGAAGATAGACCTAAAGCAAAATTTTTTATTGATAATTTGTTTGAGGATTTCATTTCACTATCTGGAGATAGATATTACGGAGAGGACAAATCAGTTTTAACTGGATTTGCAAAATTTAATGGAAAATCTGTTTTAGTGATAGGCCAAGAAAAAGGAGAAGATTTAGATAGTAGGATTGAGAGAAATTTTGGAATGATGAGACCAGAAGGTTATAGAAAAACTATAAGATTAATGAACCTAGCAAACAAATTTAATATTCCCATAATCTCTTTTATTGACACTCCAGGAGCATATCCAGGTGTAGGAGCTGAAGAGCGAGGACAGGCAGAAGCAATTGCAAAATCAATCGAGTGCTGTATGGAGCTTAAAGTTCCAACAATTGCAATAATTATAGGTGAGGGTGGTTCTGGTGGAGCAATAGCATTAGCCTCATCAAATAAAGTCCTAATGCTAGAAAATGCAATCTATTCAGTAATATCTCCAGAGGGATGTGCAACTATTCTTTGGAGAGATCCAAAAAAAATGCTCGATGCTGCTAAAGCTATGAAACTTTCATCTAAAGATTTATTAAAATTAAAAGTTATTGATGAAATAATTGAAGAACCTTTGGGCGGTGCACACAGAGATAGAGATATAATATTAAATAATGTGAGACAAACTTTAACAAAAAATTTAAATTATTTTAATGAATTATCCTCTGAAGAAATAATGAATGACAGAAAAAATAAATTTCTTAAAATTGGAAGAAATGATGGTTTTATAACAAGCACCGAAGATCTAAGCACATTAACTATTAAGAAAAATAATTTCGATAAAATTTTAAAATCAAAAAACGTTTTATTTGCAATTGCTGGTGGATTAATTTTGATTTCTTTGCTTATTTTATTTA
>CACDQB010000031.1 GCA_902554795.1 uncultured Pelagibacteraceae bacterium
CATAAAACCACAATTTAAATTAAAAGAATACGAAAATGGTCTTTATTTAGTATCAACTCCCTTAGGAAATCTAAAAGATATAACTTTAAGAGCGATTGAAGTTTTAAAGCAGTCTGAATTTATTTTATGCGAAGATACTCGAGTTTCAAAAAATCTTTTGGATAAATATCAAATTAAATCAAAATTAATTTCTAATCATAAGTTTAATGAGAAAAAAAATGTAGTAAAAATTATTGAATATCTAAAATCTGGAAAAATAATTTCCTTGATATCTGATGCTGGTACACCCAGTATTTCTGATCCTGGTTCAATTTTAGTTAATGAGTGTATTAATAACGAGATAAAAATTTTTCCAATTCCTGGACCCTTTGCTGTTGCTGCAGCTGTTTCAGTTAGTGGTTTTTCAGACAAATTTTTGTTCTGTGGTTTTTTTCCAGACAAAAAACAGCAATTATCTAATGAATTAAAAAAATATTCTGAATTTAAACATTCATTAGTTTTTTTTATTTCTCCAAAAAAAATCAACAAAATTATACCTGAAATAAAAAAGAATTTTACTGGAAGAAAGATAGTTTTTTGCAGGGAAATAACAAAAATATACGAAGAATTTATTAGAAAAAATGTAGATGAATTAGAATTGTTTGACAAAGAACCAAAAGGTGAGCTTACAGTTGTTATTTCTGAAAAAAAAATAAACAAAAATGTCTCTGAAAAATTAACTGAATCAGATATGAATATAATTAAAAAAATGATTAATAAATTATCTACTAAAGAAATTACTGATATTTTGAGTCAAAGTACTAATGTGCCAAAAAAAGAAATATATAATTATTGTTTAGCATTGAAAAATGAAAAATAAATTACTTATTTTTATTTTATCAGCATTTATTTTAACTGGATGTGTTGGAGTTGGTTCCAAAGGTCTTTTCGGAACGGGTGTCTCAGTTGCACTAGATCCTAGAACAGTTGGTACTCAAATAGATGATTCTATTATGCAAAAAAGTATAAGCGCAAAAATTTTAGCGAAAGACAAAAAATATCTTTTAGCTGTAAAAACTAAAGTTTTAGATGGTAGAATTTTTGTTACTGGAAAAGTAGATAGTCCAGAAGAAAAATTAATGATTACTAAATTAGCATGGGAAACTAAGGGTGCTAGATCAGTTAGAAATGATATTAAAATTAAGGAAGAGTTTAACTTTAAGCAATCTGCAAAAGATGTATTAATAACATCTCAACTAAGAACAGCTATAATTGTTAATAAAAATATTAAGGCAACCAATTATCAAATAGATACCTATAAGAAAAAAATTTATATTTATGGAATTGCTTTAACCTTAGAGGAAAAGGATTTAGTTATAAGTGAAGCAAAAGAAATACTTGATGTAGAAGACGTGATTGCAAGTATAATACTTGTTGAAGACTTAAGAATTCAAAGAGAGTAATTATTTTTTGTAATCAATCACTTGAGAAGAATAAGCAGCAATTGATGCTAGGTTGAGTATCTCAGAGGTCGATGATCTTAAAGGTGCAATTTCTATTGGAAGGCCAAGTCCAATTAGTAACGGCCCAATAACTTTTGCGTCTCCAATTGTTTTCATCAGTTTATATGAAATTGCTGCACTATGCTGTCCAGGCATTATTAAAATATTTGCTTTACCAACTATTTTAGCAAAGGGGTAAAGTTCCACATATTCTGGATTAAGAGCAACATCAGGCTGCATATCTCCATCAAATTCAAAGTCTACTTTTTTTTCTTTCAATATTTCAACTGCACTCCGAATATGTTTTGTTCTACTAGTAAGAGGTTGTCCAAATGTAGAGTGGGATACAAAAGCAACTTTAGGATCAAATCCAAAAAGTCTAACTACTCTTGCTGTAGATATAGCGATTTCAGCCATTTGTTCGGAAGTTGGGTATTCATGGACACTTGTATCACCAACAAAAATAGTTCTTCCTTTATGAACAATCATGTTTAAACCAAACATAATTTCACCTTTTCTTACATCAACAACTTGTTTAATCTTTTCAAATGAAGCACCAAATCTTCTAGTATTTCCTGTTACAGCACCATCAGCATCGCCACAGGCAACCATACTTGTAGCCCAAACAACCCTATCATTTCTGATCATTCGGTCACAATCTCGTTCCAATAATCCTTGCTCTCTTTGTAATTTTTCAAATAAATGTTTTACGTATCTTTTTCTTTTTTCTTCGTCTTTTGAATTTACAATTTCAATGTCAAAATTTTCACTATAACCGATATTTTTAATCTGCTCTTTAATTTTACTTTCTTTACCAACCAGGATTGGAATACCTAATTTTGAATTTTTAAATGCTATAGCGGCTTTTAAAGTATTTTCATCTTCACCATCTGCAAAAACAATTCTTTTCTGATTTTTCTTAATAAATGAATTTATACCTTGCATGATTGTTACCGTTGGATCCAGTCTTTGTTTTAGTTGATCTTTATAAACTTCAAAATCATCTATATTTTTTCTAGCTACTCCACTATCTATAGCCGCTTTTGCTACAGCTACTGGTATTACACTAATTAATCTTGGATCAAATGTAGATGGAATAATATAATCTTTTCCATAATGAGGTCTTTCTCCACCCATAGCTGCAACCACTTCATCAGGAACATCTTCTCTTGCAAGCTTAGCTATTGCATTAGCTGCAGCAACTTTCATCTCTTCATTTATAGTTTTAGACCTTACATCTAAAGCTCCTCTAAATATATAAGGAAATCCAATTAAATTATTTACTTGATTAGGATAATCTGATCTCCCTGTTGCAACAATTGCATCATCTCTAACCTCGCTAATTTCCTCTGGAGTAATTTCTGGATCAGGATTAGCACAAGCAAATATAATTGGATTTTTTGCCATAGATTTAACCATCTCTTTTTTTAGAACTCCTTTTGCAGATAATCCTAAAAAAACATCTGCACCTTTAACAGCGTCCTCTAGAGTTCTATGTTTAGTTTTAACTGTATATCTTGATTTCCATTGATCAATTCCCTCAGTTCTTCCCTCATAAATAACACCCTTTCTGTCTAGCATTATTATATTTTCAGATTTTACTCCTGAGTTTTTAAATAACTCAGTACAAGCTTGTGCTGAAGCTCCAGCGCCATTCACTACAACTTTAATTTTTTTTATTGATTTACCACAAATGTCTAAGGCATTAATTAATGCTGCAGTTGTTATAATTGCTGTTCCATGTTGATCATCATGAAAAACTGGAATATCTAAAATTTCTTTCAATTTTTGTTCTATTACAAAACAATCTGGGGCCGCTATGTCCTCTAAATTAATTCCACCAAAACTAGGTGCAAAATTTTTTATAGAATTAATTATTTCATCAGTTTCTTTACAATCTATCTCTAAATCAATGGAGTCGATATCTGCAAATCTTTTGAATAATACAGCCTTTCCTTCCATCACAGGTTTTGATGCTAGAGCACCTAAATTTCCCATTCCTAATATAGCTGAACCATTGCTTATTACTGCAACCAAGTTTCCCTTGCTTGTGTAATCGTAAGCTGTCTCTGGGTTTTCACTTATCTTTTTTACTGGAGCGGCAACTCCTGGAGAATAAGCTAAAGCGAGATCACGCTTAGTGGTCATATTTTTAGAAGAAATAATCTCAATCTTGCCTGGTTTTTTGTCTTTATGAAAGTCTAAAGCTTCTTTATCTGTGTAATGATCAATTTTTGTTTTTTTCATTTCCGATAACAATAAGTGTACAATTGGGGTAAAATTAAGACTAATATGATTTATGAACTTACTTAAGTCAACAGGGACATTTGGTTTTTATACTATCATTAGCAGATTGCTGGGTTATTTAAGAGATATTTTAATAGCAATTTTTCTTGGAACAGGAATGTTGGCTGATGCTTTCTTTGTAGCATTTAGAATTCCAAATACTTTTAGACGATTGTTTGCAGAGGGAACTTTTAATGCAGCATTTGTGCCAAGTTATTCGTCAGAAATAACAAAAGGAAAAAAACAATCAAATAAATTTGCTAATGACATATTTAATCTTCTTTTTTTAGGATTGTTATTCTTAACAATAATTATTGAAATTTTCATGCCTGCATTTGTTTCAATTATTGCTCCAGGATTTGTGGACGATTTAGAAAAAATGGAGGTAGCTATAAATTTAACAAGAATTACTTTTCCTTTTTTATTTTTTATTTGTTTAGCTTCATTTTTTTCTGCAATTTTAAATTCACATAATAAGTTTGCAGCTGCAGCTGCAGCCCCAATAATTTTAAATGTTGTTTTAATCTTAGTATTAATTTTTTCTAAATCTTTGGGTGATCAATTAGTTTATTATTTGTCTTATGGTGTTTCTTTTGCTGGTTTTTTACAATTAATATTCTTATATAAATATGTATCAAAATATTATTCACTTAAATTTAATTTTAAATTAATAGTAAGTAACAAAGTTAATTTTTTTTTTAAAAAACTTTTACCAAGTATTTTTTCATCAGGTGTTACTCAAATTAATATTTTAATTGGTACAATAATCGCATCATTTCAAGCAAGTGCAGTTTCATATTTATATTATGCTGATAGAATTTATCAAATTAATCTAGCTATAGCTGGAATAGCGATTGGTGTTGTAATACTTCCACAGCTTTCAAAACATATTCAATCTAGAAAAAAAAATAAGATTTTACTTATACAAAATAAAGCTCTTGAATTAAGTTTATTCTTAAGTCTTCCAGCAACTATCGCTTTACTAATAGGATCAGAACAGATTATTTCAGCTTTATTTGGTTATGGGTCTTTCAATGAAAGTTCGGTGAGTAATTCAAGCTTAGCCTTATATTATTTTGCTTTAGGTCTGCCTGCTTTTGCATTGATAAAAGTTTTTTCAAGTTTTTTCTTTGCAAACCATGATACCAAAACTCCATTTTATATTTCTTTAATCTCAGTATTGGTTAATATTTTTATCAGTTTGTACTATTTTAGTGAAATTGGTTTTATAATAATTCCAATAGCCACATCTATTTCATCTTGGTTTAATTCAATATTGTTATTTTTATTCTTAAAAAATCGACAATTATTTTATTTTAATCAAATTTTCTTTATTAAGTTTATTAAAATAATTTTTGCATCAATTATGATGGGTTTATTTTTTAACTTTATGTTAAATTTTTTCCAAAACGAATTAGCATTTAATCAATCAATTAAATCTTTTTATTTAGTTTTATCTGTTATATTAGGATTATTGTTTTATTTAATTGTGTGTTATTTCATCAAAGCTTTTCAAATGAATGATATTAAATTAAAGTATTAATTTTATGGGTAAAAAAATATTCTCTGGTGTTCAGCCTACAGGCAATCTTCATCTTGGAAATTATTTAGGCGCCATAAAAAACTTTGTAGACTTAAATAACGATAAAGATAATAAATGTATTTTTTGTGTAGTTGATCTACATGCCATTACAGTAAGGCAAGATCCTAAAGAACTGAAAAATAATATCCGGGAAACTGTTGCAACTTTTATTGCAAGTGGAATAGATCCAAAAAAAAGTATAATTTTTAATCAATCTAGAGTGGCTGCTCATGCAGAAGGAGCATGGATATTAAGCTGTGTTGCTAGAATGGGTTGGTTGAATAGAATGACTCAATTTAAGGAGAAAGCTGGTAAAGATAAAGAAAAAGCCAGCATAGGATTGTACTCTTATCCGGTTTTAATGGCAGCTGATATTCTTTTATATGATGCTACTCATGTTCCAGTAGGTGATGATCAAAAGCAACATTTGGAATTATGTAGAGACATAGCTCAAAAATTTAATAACGATTTTGAAGTAGAAAATTTTCTTCAAGTCCCCGAACCTTTAATTCAAAAAGAATTTTCAAGAATAATGAGTTTAAAAGATGGTTCAAAAAAAATGAGTAAATCAGAATTATCAGATTTAAGTAGAATAAATTTAACAGATAACAAAGATCAAATAATTAACAAAATAAAAAAAGCAAAAACTGATCCATTGCCTATGCCACAAGACTCAAAGGAGCTTGATGAAAGATTAGAAGCAAAAAATCTTTTAGGAATATATTCAAGTTTAACTAATTCTTCATTAGAAAACTCAGTAAAAAATTTTGCAGGTAAAAACTTTTCAGAATTTAAAGAACAATTAGCAGAAGAACTTGTGAATAAAATTGAACCTATTTCTAATGAGATAAAAAAACTTTTAGGAGATAAAATTTATTTAGATAAAATTCTTCTAGATGGAGTTGAAAAAGCTAATCTAATTGCATCCAAAAAGATTGAAAGAATTAAAGAAATAGTAGGTTTTTAATAAAAATTTATTATCAAGTTTTAATTTTTAAAATATTCACTATATATAATTTATGTTCGTTCAAACAGAAGTAACACCGAATCCAAATTCTTTGAAATTTCTTCCTGGGAAGAAAGTTTCAAATAGTGGTCCTTATGAAATTACAGATAAAGAAGATATGCAAAATGAATTGGTGAGAAATATTTTGTCAATAAACGGTGTTGAGGGAATTTTTTTGGGCCATGATTTTATTTCAGTAAATAAGAAAGAAAACATTAAGTGGGAGGAAATAAAACATATCGTAATTTCTCTAATAAATGATTTTTATGCAGATGGTAAAGAGTTTGTAATTGATGAAAATATAAAAGAGGAAAAAACAGAATTAAGTGAAATAGAGGAAAAAATAGTAAAAATTTTAGAGCAAAAAATAAGACCTGCTGTTGCTAGAGATGGTGGAGATATAAAATTTAAAGAATTTAAAGATGGAGTTGTAAAAGTGCAACTACAAGGAAGTTGCTCTGGCTGTCCTAGTTCAACAATGACTTTAAAACAGGGCGTACAAAACCTCTTATGTCATTATTTACCAGAGGTAAAAGAGGTTGTTGCAATACAATAATAATTTATGGGAAAATTTAAAAAAATTGGTTTATGGAAAAATAAAAGCTTTAACATAGTATCACGATTCTTCTTAAGTTCTTTTATAGTTGTTTCATTCTTTTATGTGGCACCGATAATTATTAATTTTAGTGATAAAAATTTTAATAAAAAAGAATTTACCAACAATTCTAAAAATATTTTAAACAATACATTAAACGAAGAGAACATTGTAGAGGAAGACTCTATTTTAGAAACTGACGAAAGAGATTTATTATATGATATTTTAGAGGAAAATAATTCTGAAATAAATCTAGTTAGATACACAACCTCTGAGATTGATTCTTTATTTAAAGATCTAAATTATAATTTAAAAGATATTAGAGTTACAAAGTTGGTCAAACCTATAGATATTGGACTTTTACCTAATGAAATCAAAAGCATTGGAAGTACAAAAAAAAGAAAGGAAATGTTTATTAAAATTGTTCTACCTCTAATAGTCAAAGAAAATAATAAAATTAGAATAGATAGGAAAAGATTATTCACCATCCTAAGTAAAAATAGTAATACTGAAATTGAGAAGAAATGGTTAGAAAAAAAATATAAACAATATGGTGTTAGAAAGAACGATTTATCCTCATTAAAAATAAGAATGGATGAAATACCAGTTTCGTTGGCTATAGCACAAGCAGCTAAAGAAACGGGTTGGGGTACATCAAGATTTGCTTTAAAGGGAAATGCCTTATTTGGACAATGGACTTGGTCTGGAGAAGGCTTAAAACCTAAAAATGCTGATGCAGGTAAAGATCATAAAGTTATGAAATTTCATAGTCTACAGCTGTCAGTACGAGCATATTTAAGGAACTTAAATACACACTCAACATACAAAAATTTAAGAAAATCGAGAACAGAATTAAGAAATCAAAATAAACCTTTAGATAGTTTAATTTTGTCTAAACATTTAGATAAATATGCAGAAACAGGGAACCAATATATAGAAGTTTTACAAAAGATTATTGAACAGAATAATCTAAAAGATTTTGATGAGGCTAGATTGTTACCTTCAAGTAAAGATTTAGAAAGTTTGATTTAATTTCCTTTAATAGGGAATTGAACACCAAACCATCTCCATTTTCCATTATCATTGAGAGAGCAATTAATTCGTCCTCTTCTAGGTTTGAATGGTTCTCTAAATTCAATCGTTAGAGAGTTATCAGTAAAGCTTGTTTTTGATTTTTCCCAAACGTCTCCCTCATTAGAATAACAATTGATATTAGATATATTTTTTTGCTCTTTGAAAAATTCAACTTTAAAATTTGGAGGGTTTGTATTTTTGAATAATTGCTTTTCCTCAGGAAGTATTCTTTTATATTCAAGTGGAAAATAATTTATTATTGATCTAAATCTTTTTAACTCACCATATTTTTCATTAATTGGAAATCTAGGTAATTCAAATTTATCTTTATTTAAATCAATAACACCAGAATGCTGACCAAAAGCATATTTGAAATTTTTAGATATATAGTCTTTCATAAATTTAGAGTATTCCCCAAAGGGATATGAGAATAGGTTAGGGATGTAACCAAGTTCTCTTAGAAAAATTTTATTAGCTGTTTCAATATCCAAAATAAACTCTTCATTGCTTACATCTATGAGATATTCATGAGTATGAGAATGATGGCCTATACTTGCAAATTCATTCCCTTCAACCTCTTTAATTTGTTCCCAAGTCATGTAACCTCTTTTTCCCACTGGTTCAGTTGAAACAAATAAAATAAATGGAATTTTATTTTCTTTTAGATAAGGCCATGCTTCAGTATAAAAAGATTCAAAAGCATCATCGATAGTTATAAGAATTTCTTTTTTTTGTTTTGGTTTATTAAACCGATCATCAAAATTATTTGGATTATGAAAATTAAAATCTGAGTTCTTAATAATATTTATATGTTCCT
>CACDQB010000032.1 GCA_902554795.1 uncultured Pelagibacteraceae bacterium
TTAAAACAATTAGAGAATTTTTCGGTAAATTAATTGATTGGAAGAAATTAGATGATTTAATTCCTCAAAATTTTAAAAGTAATTCAAAATATAAACGTACGGGTAAAGCAGGGATATTTGCTGGATCGTTAGAATTAGTTAAAGAAGGAAATTTAACTATGAAACAAGATAAGTTATTTGATGATATTTATGTAAAGGAAAATAATGATTAAAAAAGAAAAGATTACAAAAGATAATATTGTAAAATTTCCATCTAAGTTAACTGATTTAGAAAAAGAAATTGAAGCAGTTATTTTTGCTGCTGCAGAACCATTAGATATTGACACAATTGAAAGCAAAATTACTAAAAAGGGTAGTGTTGCAAAATCATTAGAGAAGTTACAACAAGAATACTCTCAACGTGGTATTAATTTAGTTTGTATTAAAGATAAGTGGTCGTTTAGAACTTCACCTAACTTATCTAATATTATGTCACAAGAGAAGACAGTAGAAAAGAAACTTTCTAGAGCTGCTGTGGAGACTTTAGCTATAATCGTTTATCACCAACCTGTTACTAGAGCTGAGATTGAGGAGATAAGAGGTGTTGCATTTGGAACGAATACTCTTGAAATATTGATGGAACTCAACTGGGTGAAACCAGGAGGTCGTAAAGATGTGCCAGGTAGACCAATTCAGTATGTTACAACTGATGAATTTTTAAGTCATTTCAATCTTCAAAAATTATCTGATTTACCAACAATTGATGAATTAGGTGCTGCTGGATTAATTGACAGTTCTAGTGTCGATAATGCAATTTTTGGAACCGGAAAATTCTACAAAGAAAAACAAGAAGAAAAAAAAGAGGATATTTATTCTAATATTGACGAGATGTTAAATAGCACTCTTGATACCGAAGAGAAAGATTAACAAAAAAGTAACTTTTAAATTAACCATAAAAAGGTTATAAGTTTTTCATGAGCATAGGAATTTGGCAAATAGCAATCGTAGTTATATTAGTAGTCTTATTATTTGGACGAGGCAAAATCTCAAGTCTGATGGGTGATGTAGCTAAGGGAATTAAAAGTTTCAAAAAAGGAATGGCGTCAGATGTTACTGACGATACAGAGCCAAAAAATATATCCGACGAAAATAAAGACTCAGAAAACAAAGATTAAATCACATGCCTACTATTGGTTGGTTTGAGATATTAATTGTAGTTGGCATTGCAATTGTTGTTCTTGGTCCAAAAGATTTTCCAATCATGTTAAAGAAAGCAGGTTCTTGGATAGGGGCTGCAAAAAGATATGTGAGCAACATTCAAAACGAGGTTTCTAATTTAGAAATTGATGAAGAAAAAATTGATAATGAAATAAAAAAAGAAACTAAAAAAGATGAGCAATGAGGAAAATGAAGGTGGATTTGTTAGCCATCTAACAGAACTAAGAAAAAGATTAATACATAGTTTTATATTTCTAATAATCTTTTTTGTTATTTGTTATATTTTTGCAGAACATATCTACGGTTTTTTAGTTGATCCTTTTGCTCAAGCAGTAAAAGATGATGGATCTGATAGAAGGCTTATTTTTACCGCCTTACAGGAAACTTTTTTAACATATATCAAGGTATCTTTTTTCACAGCTTTTTTCGTGACCTGTCCATTTATTCTAATGCAAATATGGAAATTTATTGCCCCAGGTTTATATAAACATGAAAAAGTTGCTATACTTCCATACCTTATCTTAACACCAATCCTTTTCTTTTTGGGAGGTATGCTTGTTTACTATTTAATAATGCCTTTAGCTATTAAATTCTTTTTATCATTTGAAAGTACAGGGATGTCTACAAGTTTACCAATTCAATTAGAAGCCAAAGTAAATGAATACTTGTCACTTGTTATGAAGTTAATTTTCGCATTTGGAATAAGTTTTCAACTACCTATTGTCTTAAGTTTGTTAGCAAGAATAGGTGTCGTTGACAGTCAATTTCTAAAAGAAAGAAGAAAGTATGTGGTAGTAATTATATTTGCTGCTGCTGCATTACTTACACCACCAGATCCAATTACTCAAATAGGTTTAGCTATTCCTTTATTAATTTTATATGAATTATCAATATTTTCAGTAAAATTTATAGAAAACAAAAATTTAGAAAAGACTGATGCATAATTTAAAAGAAATTAGAAAAGATTATTCAAAATTTGAAAAAGATCTTGAAAAGCGTTTAGTTAAAATTGATTTTAATAATTTAAAAAAAGCTTGATGAATTAAATAGAGATTTAATTCAAAAGAAAGAAAATTTAGAAAAAGAAAAAAAAGATATTTCAAAATCTAAAGATGAAAGTTTATTCAAAAAATCTAAAGAAATCTCTACTGAATTAGAAAAGATCGCTGAGCAACAAAAAAATACTAAAACTGAATTAGATAACATTTTATCAAGTATACCCAACATACCTCATCAGGATGTTCCAAATGGAAAAGATGAAAATGACAATGTGGAAGTTTTAAAAGCAGGTAAAGTTCCTGAATTTGATTTTAAACCAAAATCTCATTACGAACTTGGAGAAAATTTAGGTATGCTTGATTTTGATCTTGCAACTAAAACGACTGGATCAAGATTTGTATTTGTTAAAAAAGAGTTAGCATTACTAGAACGAGCTTTATCTAACTTTATGCTAGATACTCATATTGTTCAAAATGGTTACCAAGAGATTTCACCTCCATTGATTGCCTCTGATAATACAATGTATGGAACAGGCCAATTACCAAAATTTGAAAACGATCAATTTGAAATAAAATTTGATGAAGGATCTGATAGAAAATTTTTAATTCCAACTGCTGAAGTAATTTTAACAAACATTGTTAAAGATAAAATTGTAGACCAAAAAGATTTACCAATGAGATTTGTTGCCTCAACCCCATGTTTTAGAAAAGAAGCCGGCAGTTATGGAAAAGACACCAAGGGAATGATTAGACAACATCAATTTTATAAGGTTGAGATGGTTAGTATTGTAGAAAAAGAAAATTGCCTAGAAGAATTAGAGCGAATGACAAACTGCGCAACAGATATTCTTGATAAGCTAGAGTTACCTTATAGAAAAGTAATTTTATGTTCAGGTGATATGGGTTTTAGTGCAGAAAAAACTTATGATATTGAAGTGTGGTTACCATCAGAAAACAAGTATCGTGAAATATCATCATGCTCTTCTTGTTCAACATTTCAGGCACAAAGAATGAAATCAAGATATAAAAATAAAAACAAGGAAACTGTTTTTGTTGGAACATTAAATGGAAGTGGTTTAGCTGTGGGTAGAACTTTAATTGCAGTATTAGAAAACTATCAACAAAAAGATGGTTCGATTATTGTTCCCAAGGTACTGCGACCGTATATGAATAATTTGGAATTGATTTCAGCTAAATAAAGTTGTTTTAATTACACAGATAGTATAAGTATTCACATAATTTATAAGGAGATTTATGGAAGGCTCAGGAATAGGACAATTTATACCGTTAATTTTAATTTTTGTTATTTTTTATTTTTTCTTAATCAGACCACAGCAAAAAAAAGTTAAAGAGCACAAAGCAATGGTTGAAAGCCTTAAGAGAGGTGACAAGGTTGTTACTTCTGGTGGAATTACAGGTACTGTGGAGAGACTTATAGACAATGATAAAGTTGAAGTAGAAATTGCTGAAAACGTTAAAGTTGAGATAGTTAAATCAACTGGTATTCAAAGTCTTGTTAATACAAATACACAAGAAGTTAAAAAATAATTATTTTTAGTTAAGTGCTTTATTTCTCTAAGTTAAGAATTTTATTTATAACTCTTTTTTCAGTTTTATTTATTTTAATTGCTTCATCAAATCTTTTTAAATTTGATGATGATTTTTTTGATAAAAAAATTAATCTAGGATTAGATCTTCAGGGTGGATCTTATCTATTACTTGAAATTGATAATGAACCTGTAATTGAACAAAAATTACAAAACCTAACAACAACAATCAGAAATTACTTCAAAGAAAAAAATATTAAGATCAATAATATAAAGATAGAAAATCAAAATATTTTTTTTAATGTAGCAGGAAATGATAAGCAATCTGTCTTAGATGTTTTTCAGGACGAAAATAGTGACCTTAACCCTTATTACCCAAGATTTAAATCACATCAGTTAGAAATTGAAGATACAGGGTTAAATTTAAAAGTTAATTTTTCAAGACAGGGTTTAATTAAACTTAAAACTTCTTCTCAAGATCAAGCTATAGAAATAGTAAGAAGAAGAGTAGATGAGGTTGGAACTAATGAACCCAACATACTTAAAAGAGGAAATAACAGAATTTTAGTAGAGCTTCCTGGATTAGATGATCCAATGAGAATAAAATCATTACTTGGGAAAACTGCAAACCTTACTTTTCGTTTTGTAACAAATGATGAAAATGATCGTTTTGGTGTTGAAAAGTTAAAATTTGAAAATGGCCTAGAAGAAGCCACAGTTAGTAAAAGAATTATAATCAGTGGTGAAAACTTACTTGATGCTCAACCAAAAATGGATACTCAAGCTAACCAAACAATTGTTTCATTTACTTTAGATAGAGTGGGTGCAAAGAGGTTTGGTAAGGCAACATCAACTGGTATTGGAAAACAATTAGCAATTGTTTTAGATGGTAAAATTATTAGTGCACCTGTAGTTAGAGATACGATTGCTAGTGGTTCTGGTCAGATAAGTGGTGGCTTTACTTTTCAAACAGCAACTGATCTAGCTTTATTATTAAGATCAGGAGCATTGCCAGCACCATTAGAAATAATTGAAGAAAGAACGGTTGGACCTGATCTTGGACAAGACTCAATTAATGCAGGAATGATTGCTTTGGCAATAGGTTTTATGTTGGTCATAATTTTTATGTTCGTAAAATATAAAATTTTCGGATTAATTACCAATGTAACACTAATAGTTAATTTATTTATTCTTTTAGGTGTTTTAACTTTATTTGAAGCTACTTTAACATTACCTGGTATTGCAGGAATTATCCTAACTGTAGGTATGGCAGTTGATGCAAATGTTTTAATTTTTGAGAGGATTAAAGAAGAGCTAAAAGATGAGACTAATAATATTTTGGCTTTTGACGGTGGTTATACAAAATCAAGAACAGCAATTTTAGATGCCAATATTACTACATTATTAGCTGCAATTATTTTGTTTTTTATGGGCTCAGGTCCAGTCAAAGGTTTTGCTGTAACCTTAGGAGTTGGAATATTTACAACACTATTTTCAGTCTATTTCATAGCAAGATTGTTCACTAGTATTTATGTATCAAGAAATAAAGATAAGGAAAAATTAATCTAATGATTGCTTTTAATAAATATTATAATCACTTTAATTTACTTTCATCAGTTTTAATTGTTGTTTCATTACTACTGTTAATATTTAAAGGGCTTAATTTTGGTATAGATTTTAAAGGTGGTACTTTAATTGAATTAAGAGCTTCAGATTCTAAAATAAATGTAAGTTCATTAAGAGATAGATTTAATCAAATGGATTTAGGAGATGTCTCAGTGAAGAAATTTGGCAATGATACAGATTTTTTAGTAAAATTTGAAAATAAAGATAATAAAAAAAATATTATTGAAGAAATTAAGACTAATTTAGATAAATCTTTTGGAAATAACTATGATTTTAGAAGGGTAGAGAATGTTGGGCCAAAGGTAAGTGCTGAATTACTAAAATCAGGAGTTATAGCAATATCTTTGTCTTTAGCATTAATGTTAATTTATATTTGGATAAGATTTGAATGGCAATTTAGTTTGGGTGCAATTTTAGCTTTGTTTCATGATGTTATTGTAACTTTAGGAGTTTTTTCACTATTTAGTTTAGAAATAAACTTATCGATAATTGCAGCTGTGTTAACAATAGTTGGATATTCAATGAATGATACCGTGGTTATTTTTGACCGTGTGCGTGAAAATTTAAGAAAATATTCAGATATAAAAATTTTTGAATTAACAAACATTTCAATTAATGAAACGTTATCAAGAACTATAATAACTTCTGCAACTACTTTACTAGCTTTATTAGCAATTTATCTTTTTGGTGGAGAAATATTAAAAGGATTTTCATTAGCGATGATACTTGGTGTTATTTTTGGAACTTATTCTTCTATTTATATTGCTAACACTGTTTTAGTTAGACTAAGAGTTTCTCAAAAAACAGTTCTTAGAGAAGATGAAAAAAAATAATTTAATATAAGTTTTGAGCTATTACCATTGTTAGCAACATTGGTAATGATAATAGAGTATTTGTTCTTGAGAAGAGCATTGCAGTTTTAGCTGACTTTGCCTTAGTCTCTGGATCAGTTTCAACCATTCCTAAAGCTCTTTTTTGATTTGGCCAAATAACAAACCATACGTTAAATGCCATTACAATTCCTAGCCACATTCCAATTCCAATTGCAGTGTGCTTAGGTACTCCCGAACCTATACTTAAAGTCATTGCATCATGAAGATATCCATTAAGATAAGCAAGAATTAAACCTGAAAGAACTGTTATCGCTGCAGCCCATCTAAAATAAAATAATGCAGCAGGAGCAATTACTTTGCCAATGGCTGGTTTTTGTTCATCTGGAATTTTTCCCATGTTTGGAATTTGAACAAAATTGAAATACCACAATAATCCAATCCACATAATTGCAACAATCACATGTATATATCTAAATAACCAGCTCCAGAACAATGTATCAATAGCTATTCCATCGTTTAAATAAAATAATCCCAAAAATAATACTATTGCTAAAGCAAGGGATGCGTGAACTGTTTTTGACAATGAAGATAATAAAGTACTCATGATTCTTTATAACTATACACTAATTTTTGAATATTTTTAAGTTGTTAAATCTAGCTCAAAAGAGGTTTTAAAAATTGACCAGTATAACTCTCCTTAACTTTGCATACTTCCTCAGGTTTACCTTCGGCGACAATATTGCCACCCTTTACACCGCCCTCAGGACCCATATCAACAATGTAGTCGGCTGTTTTAATAACATCTAGATTATGCTCAATAACAACGACTGTATTTCCAAGTTTTACAAATGTATGAAGTATTTCTAAAAGTTTTTTAATATCATGTTGATGTAAACCTGTAGTTGGTTCATCTAAGATATACATCGTTCTTCCTGTGGATTTTTTTGAAAGTTCCTTTGCAAGCTTTATTCGTTGTGCTTCACCTCCCGATAGCGTAGTTGCTTGCTGACCAATTTTTATATAACCCAATCCAACTTTTTTAAGAGTTAATAGTTTTGTTTTTATATTAGATATATTTTCAAAATATTCACACCCTTCATCAACTGACATATCTAAGACATCGGCAATACTTTTACCTTTAAATTTAATTTCTAAAGTTTCTCGATTGTACCTAGTACCCTTACACTCGTCACACTGTATATAAACATCAGGTAAAAAATGCATTTCATATGTGATCACACCATCACCCTCACAAGCTTCACATCTGCCTCCTTTAACATTAAAAGAAAATCTTCCAGGTTTATATCCTCTTGTTTTGGACTCGGGCAGACTTGTAAACCAATCTCTAATAGGTCCAAAAGCACCAGTGTATGTTGCTGGATTTGATCTTGGAGTTCTACCAATAGGAGACTGATCAATATCAATTATTTTATCAATCAATTCTACACCCTTATAACCTTTAAATGATTTAGGGGTTTTTCTTGCTTTATTATTTAATGTTAAGTTTAAAGCATGAAACAAGGTTTGTAATATTAGAGTAGATTTTCCACTTCCAGAAACACCAGTAATACAAGTAAATGTTCCAGTTGGAATTTTAAGATTTACATTATTTAAATTATTTCCACTTGCACCATTGATTTCTACAAATCTTCCATTTTTAGCTAAACGTCTAGTTTTAGGAATTTCAATTGTTTTTTTGTTTGCAAGATATTGACCTGTAATACTATTCTTATCTTTTTTAATTTCATCATATGATCCTTGTGCTGTTATCTCGCCGCCATTACTTCCAGCTTCAGGACCTAGGTCAATAATATGATCTGCATTTTCCATTGTCTCAGTGTCATGCTCTACAACAATAACTGTATTACCAAGATCTCTTAACCTTTTTAGCGCATTAATCAGTTTAACGTTATCTTTTTGGTGTAATCCAATTGAAGGTTCATCCAAAACATATAAAACACCAGTTAACCCAGATCCAATTTGAGAAGCTAATCTTATTCTTTGAGCTTCACCTCCTGATAATGTTCCAGATTCTCTTGATAGTGTTAAATAATCTAATCCAACATTAAGTAGAAAATTTAATCTTTCATTAATTTCTTTTAATACATGTTCTGCTATTTTAAATTGTCTTTTATCAAGATTATTTTCTAAATTTTTAAACCATTCTGCTGCATCTAAAATAGATTTTTTTGTTACCTCACTAATATTTAGATCATTGATTTTAACACATAATGCCTCTTCTTTTAATCTGTCACCATTACATGCTTCACATGCAGTATCAGATTGATATTCAGCAATGGCTTCTCTTTTCCATTCGCTGTCAGACTCTAAAAATCTTCTTTCAAGATTATTAAT
>CACDQB010000033.1 GCA_902554795.1 uncultured Pelagibacteraceae bacterium
TTTGTTTTGCTCATAACAATCAAAGAAACTTATAAAGGATTATTTTAAATGATAAACAAAGATTATTTAGAAAATTTAAATGATGCTCAAAAAGAAGCTGTTCTTCATCTAGATGGTCCACTTTTGATTGTGGCTGGGGCCGGATCGGGAAAAACAAAAGTTTTAACTTCTAGAATTGCTAATATTATTAAAGAAAAAAAGGCATTTCCAAATCAAATCTTAGCAGTAACATTTACTAATAAAGCTGCTAAAGAGATGCAAATTAGAGTAAGCAGGATTCTTGGCTCTAATGCAATTGGACTTTCATGGCTAGGTACATTTCATTCGATTTGTGCAAAATTATTGCGAAAACATGCTTCAGCAGCAAACCTTAATTCCAATTTTACTATAGTAGACACAGATGATCAGATCAGGCTTATAAAAAATATTTGTAAGGCTGAAAATATTGACATTAAACAATTGTCTCCAAGGTTTATATTGGCAATAATAGATCGTTGGAAAAATAAAGGATTTTATCCAAATGAGGTAGTAATAAATAAAAAAGATCTTTATGAAAAAACAATTCTTCCGCTCTATAAAATTTATCAACAAAAATTGACTGACTTAAACTCTTGTGACTTTGGTGATCTTATATTGCATGCTGTAAAAATTTTAGAATTCAATTCAGACATTAGAGAAATATATTCAAAAAATTTCAAATATATTCTTGTTGATGAATATCAAGATACTAATTTTATACAAAGTAAATGGCTCAATCTATTGTCAGAAAAAAACAAAAATATTTGTTGTGTTGGAGATGATGACCAATCAATTTATAGCTGGAGGGGAGCAGAGATTAAAAATTTTTTAGAATTTGACCAAGTTTATGAAAATACAAAAGTAATTAGACTAGAACAAAACTATAGATCCTCACAAAATATTTTATCAGTTGCCTCAAATCTTATTTCTAATAATCAAAACAGAGTAGGCAAAACATTAATTACAACTATGGACGAAGGTGATTTAGTTAAACTAAATTGTTTTAAAAATGGTAAAGATGAAGCAGTTGGAATTTCAGACGAAATAGAAAAAAATATTAAAAAAAAATTTTCATATAATAACATTGCAATTCTTGTGAGAGCTATTTTTCAGACACGTGAATTTGAAGAACGTTTCCTTAAAATTGGTATGCCTTATAGAATATTAGGTGGCACAAAGTTTTATGAAAGAGCTGAAATAAAAGACTGTGTAGCTTATCTAAGATTGATTAACCAAGAAAAAGATGATCTTGCTTTTGAAAGAATTGTGAATAACCCAAAAAGATCAATAGGAGACAGTACCCTAAAAAATATTCATGAATTTGCAAAGGAAAATAATTTAAATTTAGAAAGAGCGTCGATAAAAATGCTTGAACAAAATTTGATTAAACCAAAAGCTAAAATTGGTTTAAATTTATTTATAAAATCTATAAATAAATGGAGAAATGATATAATAATTAAAAAATCAAACCACATTAAATTATTACAAATTGTCTTAGATGAGTCTGGATACTCAGCAATGTTAAAAAATAAAAAAGATGTAGATAATGAAAATAGATTAGAGAATATTAAAGAATTGTTAAGTGCTATGAAAGAATTTGATAATTTAGAAAGTTTTTTAGAACATGTATCTTTAGCGACTTCAGTAGATCAAGAATGGGATGGTGAAAAAATTAATATGATGACAATGCATGCTGCAAAAGGATTGGAGTTTGATGTTGTCTTTCTTCCAGGCTGGGAAGAGGGTTTGTTTCCCCATCAAAAATCTATTGAGGAAAAAGGTCAAAATGGCTTAGAGGAAGAAAGACGTTTGGCTTATGTGGGAATCACTAGAGCGAAGAAAAAAGCTATAATATCTTTTTCTATGAATAGATTTTATCAAGGAGACTGGATAGACAGTATGGCTTCAAGGTTTATAGACGAATTACCCGAAAAAAACGTTGAAAAAAATTCTTTTTTTGATGAAGAAATAAAGGATGAGGAAGATTTTGAGTTTAATCAAGATTTTGAAATTGAGGAAGGTACCAGAAGTCCTGGCTGGATAAGATACCAGAAAAGAATTAAATGAAAAAAAACATTCAAATATTAAGAAAAAAATTTGAGAAATATAAAATTGACGGATATGTAGTTCCAAAAAATGACGACTATTTCACTGAATATTCCAAAATTAATAGATTGCAAATAATTTCAAATTTTAGCGGCTCTGCAGGATTAGCTATAATATTAAAAAAGAAAAACTATCTCTTTACTGATGGAAGATATACAATTCAAAGTCAAACTGAAAGTGGTAAAAATTTTAAAATTCATAGATTTGAGAAATTAATAAACTGTAATTTATTTAAAAATTTAACTTTAGGTATTGACCCTAAATTATTTACAAATTCTCAAATAAAAAAATTTTTTTTAAAAAACAACAAAATCAAATTCATTAGTAAAAATTTAATTGATGAAATTAAAAAACAAAAAGTAAATTTTAAAATACCTTTTTTTTCATTAAATAAAAATATTGTCGGTGAAAGTGCCAGTTCAAAAATAAACAAGATTTCAAAATATCTAAAACAAAATAAATCAGATTATATTTTTATAAGTGCACCAGAAAATGTTGCATGGATATTAAATATCAGAGGAGGAGATGGTCCAAATAGTCCGGTCCCCAATTCAAGATTAATAATAAGCAAAACAAAAAAAATATTATTAATTAGTAAAATGGAAAAGTGTAAAAATTTAATAAAAAATAACAAAATTAAATTAAATCAGTTTTTAGATATAAATGAATTACCAAATAAACTATTGAAACTTAAAGGAAAAAAATTCATTATTGATGACAAATCATGTTCAATATTTTACGAAAATCTAATTAATTCAAAATTTAAAATTGTTAATAGAGAAGACCCCTCATATCTTTTAAAAGCAATAAAAAACAAAACAGAAATTAATAATATGGTTAAAGCTCATATTTTAGACGGAGTGGCTTTAACAAAATTTATTTATTGGATTAAAAAAATTAATAAAAATAAAATTACTGAAGTAGAAGCAGCTAAAAAATTGGAAGGATTTAGAAAAATGAACAAAAATTTTCTTTATCCTAGTTTTGATACAATTGCAGGTGCTGGAAAAAATGGTGCAATCGTTCATTATCGGGCAGACAAAAAAAGTTGCAGAAACATAAATAAAAAAGATATTTTTCTATGCGATTCTGGTGGTCAATATAAATATGGCACAACAGATGTAACAAGGACACTTTGCTTTTCTAATCAAACGCAAAATATAAAAAATATTTTTACTAAAGTTTTAAAAGGTCATATTGCTGTTGTAACAACCAATATCAATAAAGATAATATTGGTAAAAAGATTGATAAAAGAGCCAGAAAATTTTTAAGACAGAGCAATTTAGATTATGAGCATGGAACCGGTCATGGAGTAGGTTTTTTTCTAAACGTTCATGAAGGGCCACAATCAATTTCAAAAATAAACAAAGTTAAAATAAAAGCTGGGATGGTTTTAAGTAATGAGCCTGGTTATTATAAGAAGAACGATTTTGGAATTCGTATAGAAAATTTAATTTATGTCTCAAAAAAAAAGGGAAAATTATTTTTTAAAAATCTTACAATGGCACCTATTGAAAAAGATTTGATTAATTTTGAATTACTGACTGAAACTGAAAAAAATTATTTATTTAAGTATCATTTGGATGTTTACTCAAAAATATCTAAGTATTTAAGCTTAAATGAAAAAAAATGGTTAGCTAGTCTTATTTAACATTTTTAAAAACTCTTCTTGATTTATAATTTTAATTTTAAGTTTATTAGCACTTTCTACTTTTCTCCTTGTTGGTTTGTCTCCAACAATTAAATAGTTTAGTTTATTTGAGACAGTACTAACTGTGTTACCTGAGTTTTCCTCAATTAATGATTTAACTTCAGCTCTGCTTATTCCATTCAATTTACCAGTTACTAAAAATGATTTACTTTTTAACAATCCATTTTGTTGTTTAGCTATAACATTTTTAATAACCAAAATTTTTCCTAATTCATCTAAAACTTTTAAATTTATTTCATTTGCAAAAAAACTTTTTATTGAACTTACCTGAGTTTCTCCAATCCCATCAATATTTAATAAATCATCATAATTTTCTGTTACAGATAAATTTTTAAATTTTAAAAAAGATAAAAAATGTTTAGATAATAATTTTGCATTTTCTAATCCTATATGTCTAATACCTAAAGCATATATTAATCTTTCTAAAGCAATATTTTTTTTTTGATTTATAGAATACTTCAAATTTTCAACAGATAGACTTCCCCATCCGTCTAGTTTTTCAATTTTTTGATAATCTAATTTAAATATATCTTGAGGAAATTTGATAAATTTTAATTTCCAGAATTCTTCTATAATTTTTTTTCCAAGACCTTCTATGTTAAATGCCTCCTTTGAAACAAAATGCTTTAATTTTTCAATTGAAATTTTGTCACAAAAATAACCTTCGCTTGAACATCTTCTTACTGCATCAATTTTTTTTGTAACTTTATTAAATTCTTTTTCTGTTTTTGAACCACAAGAAGGACATTTGTTTGGAAAAATAAACTTAGCACTTTTTTTTGGTCTTTTATTAAAATCCACAGATAAAATGTGTGGAATTACATCTCCTGCTCTTTCAACTGTAACTGTGTCACCAATTCGAATATCTTTTCTTTTTATTTCATCCTCATTATGTAAAGTGGCATTGGAAACTAACACACCTCCAATATTTATAGGTTTAATTTTTGCTACAGGCGTTAATGCACCTGTTCTACCGATTTGAATATCAATATCTAAAATTTTAGAGATTGCTTTATTAGAAGAAAACTTATGTGCAATTGCCCATCTTGGTGCGTTAGCAACATTACCTAATCTCTTTTGCAATTCAAAATTGTTAATTTTATAAACAATACCATCTATATCAAAATCTAAATTAGTTCTTTGCTGCTCAACATTTTTATAATTTTGAATTAAATTTTTTATTCCAGAAATTGTTTTATTTAGTGGATTAGTTTTAAAACCCCATTCATCTAACTTTTTTAAATACTCAGATTGATTTTTCTGCTTTAAACCCTGCTCGAAACCAAAAGTATATGCTATAAAATTTAAAGGCATTTTTTTTGTATCTTCAGGGTTTTTTTGCCTCAAACATCCTGAAGCAGCATTTCTTGGATTTGCAAATTTTTCTTTTATACTCTCAAAATCACTATTTTTAATAAATACCTCTCCTCTAATATCAATGTCTCTAGGAAAATCTTTATCTAAAATTTTTTTAGGAATATCTTTTATGGTTGCTAAATTTGAAGTTATGTCTTCACCTTCCTTACCGTCCCCTCTAGATAATCCTCTTTCAAATTTACCATTTTTATAAGTTAATGAAGCAGAAATTCCATCTATTTTTGGTTCAGCACTATATAGAATTTTAAATTCTTGGTTTTCGGATAAAAAATTTAAAATTCTTTTTTCAAAATTTTTTAGATCTTCCTCGGAGAATGCGTTAGAAAGTGAAAGCATAGAAACTCTATGTTGAAATTTTTTAAAATTTTTAGATGGTTTGTGGCCTACTATTTTAGATGGTGAATTTTTTGATCTTAGGAATTTATATTTATTTTCAAGTAAAAAAATTTCATTTTTTAAAATATCATATTGTTGATCAGAAACTTTTGGTTCACTTTTTTCATAATAAAATTTATTATATTTTGATAATAAGTTTATTTTTTCCTCATAAATTTTTTTAATTTTATCCATCTAAATCAATTATAGATTTTATTTTATTTAAAATAATATTTTGATTTGACTTATTTTCTGTGATTTTTTTTTTTTGTTTTTTATAATTTTTGTTAAAAACGCTATAACTTTTCTCATACCAAATTGATGATTTATAATTATAACCTAAAAGATTTGCATATTTCTCTGCTTCATCAACAAGTCCCAATGTATAATAACTCTCAACAAGCCTATGTAGTGCCTCCTCCACATATATTGTGGTATCATATTTATCAACAACTGTTCTAAACCGATTAATAGCAGGGATCCATTTTTTTCTTTCAAAATAATATCTGGCTATATACATTTCTTTTGAAGCAATAATATCATCTATAAGATCTAACTTAAAATCGGCATCGATTGCATATTCAGTATTTGGATATTTATTTTTAACAATTGTAAAAAATTTTTTTGCACTAAATATTGATTGTGTATCTTTTTTTTCATCTACAATAAGTTCGTAATATGAAACTGCCATAAGGTAATATGCATAATCTATATTTTTATGACTAGGATAAACTCTTACAAATCTTTCCAATTCTGCTATAGCATCTTTGTAATAAGCATCTGAATAATAAGAGTAAGCTGCCATCAAAGCTGATTTAGGTGCCATTATTGATTGAGGAAATAAAATTTCAGCCTCATTAAATTTTTTCGCAGCAAAAAGTGCATCTCCATTATTTAATGATCTCATGCCTTCTTCATAAGCTTCAAACACTTGGGACTCAAGATTTTTCTCTTTAATTAAAGACTCTTTCTCTAAATTTTTGCTACAAGAAGATAAAAAAGTTATCGCAAGTATAACCAAAAAAAATTTAGTAATTTTCATATTAAATTTATATTTATTAAAAAATAATTTTAAAGTTATCTTTGCAACTAAGCAATAGATCTTAATAGGCTTTTATTTATTAATGTATGAGGTAGATTTTTTTCTTTAATTTCAAGTATTGAAAAATTGTCTTTATTTTGAAATAATTTTCTTAATAATTGATTTGTTAAATAATGTCCCCCACGTGAACATTTTACTGAAGCTACTATCCTATATCCAGACGTATATAGATCTCCAATACAATCAAGTATTTTATGATTTACAAATTCTTTATCGTTCCTTAATCCCTCAGGATTTAATATTTCTCTATCTTTAACTACAATAGCATTCTCTAAACTTCCACCTTTTGCAAGACCATTTTTCTTAATTAACTCTATGTCCTCAAATAAACAAAAAGTTCTAGAATTATATATATCAGTTAAATCATCTTCAAAAACTTTTACTTTGTTTCTTTGATTTCCAATGATTGGATTTTTGTAATCTAATTCAAAGTCAATATTGAGACTTAAGGTTGAAGGTTTAATCGAAATAAATCGATTACCCTCAGAATATTCGATCTCTTTTTTAATTTTAATGATTTTAATAGGTTCATTGCTTACATGAATTCCGGCAGAAATAATTTTTTCAATAAATAATTTTGCTGATCCATCTAGTATAGGTACTTCTTCATTGTCAATTTCAACTATTACATTATCAATACCTAAACCAAACAAAGCACACATCAAATGTTCAATTGTTGAAATTTTTACACCAAATTCATTTTCAATTGTCGTGTTTAATGAAGTATTTGTTACATTCATGAAATTTGGATATACTAAATTATTTTCATGAAGATCTACTCTTTTAAAAACAATTCCAGAATTAGGTTTCGCAGGTGCCAGGCAAACATTTACATTTAATCCGCTATGTAAAGCTATTCCACTAAATGATACTTTATTTTTTATAGATTTTTGATTTAAGTATGACACGGTTAAATTTTAGAATTATTTGTAATAAAACGAAAAACAACTAATGTTACGATAAAAAACAAAACTAACTAAATAGTTGAAAGAATTTTTCAAAAAACCCAATTTTTTTTAATTTTTTGGGTATTATTGATACCTCATTAACGTTGTAACCTAATTGCGTCCTATATGCCATCTCAGAAAGATCCATTTTATCTTCTTTAAATAAACTTTGTATATAATTTTGATTTAAATAGTCTTTAGTTTTAATATGAAAATTTTCCAAAATTTTATCTATTTCTAGCATCAGATGATTTGGCACAGATATAAATTGTGTTTCTATAGCTAGATTTTTACATTTCATATCCATTTTAAATTCAGAATGATGACTTCCATCAAATAAATATTTAATCATATGCATATGTATAATTCTATAATCTTGATAATTTTCATTAATTAAGTCCTTTAATTCACTGAGTGAATTTTCAAGAAATTTTTTAGTTATAATTTTTTCGTAATTTTTTTT
>CACDQB010000034.1 GCA_902554795.1 uncultured Pelagibacteraceae bacterium
AAATCTATGTCATGCTTTGAACACTAAAGGCGGAGTTCACTCAGAATTTACGATAATGAAAGAAGCAGAAAATAGTTATTATCTAGTTTCTGCAGGAGCAAATTTAAGATTAGATCATGACTGGATACAAAAATGGATGCCAGATGATGGATCTGTAATTTTTGAAGATCTAACTAACAGCACAGGAGTTTTGGTAGTAGCTGGTCCAAAAGCAAGACAATTAATGCAAAAGGTTTCAACAGATGATTTTTCTAATGAAAATTTCAAATGGTTGACTGCTAAAAATGTTAATGTTGGATATGCTCCAGTAAATGCAATGAGAGTAAACTTTGTTGGTGAGCTTGGTTGGGAACTGCATCATCCAATCGAATATCAAAATCATATTTTTGATAAATTAATGGAGGCAGGAAAAGATTTAGGAATAAAACCATTTGGAATTAGAGCAATGAATAGTTTAAGAGTTGAAAAATCTTATAAACTAGTTGGTACAGAATTATCAATTGAATACTCACCATATGAGTCTGGTCTTGATAGATTTGTTCACCCAAATAAAGGAAACTTTATTGGTTTAGAGGCACTTAATAAATGGAGAGAAAAAGGTTTTGATAATAAATTAGTTACATTAGAGGTTCATAATACTAAAGATGCTGATGTTTTGGGTAATAATCCAATTTTTAAAGATGGAAAAGTTGTTGGAAGAGCAACAGGTGGTGAATTTGGATTTAGATTAGATAAATCAATAGCTCTTGCAATGGTTAAGCCAGATTGTTCAAATGTAGGCGACAAATTACAAGTTGATATATTAGGTGAAATGTACGACGCTACTGTCCTAGATGAGAGTCCTTACGATTCAGAAAATAATTTATTGAGAGCTTAATGAAAATTTTAGTAGCTGTAAAAAGAGTTATTGATTACAACGTTCAAATCAGAGTTAAAGAAGATGGAACTGGTGTAGTTACTGACAATGTTAAAATGTCAACCAATCCTCCTGATGACAATGCAATAGAAGAGGCTGTAAAAATTAAAGAAGCAGGTAAAGCTTCAGAAGTAGTTGCAATAACTGTTGGAGAAGAAAAAGCTCAAGAAACTGTTAGGAAAGCTTTAGCTGTTGGTGCAGATAGAGGTATCCATGTAAAAGTGGATGGAACACTAGAGCCACTTGCTGTTTCAAAAATTTTACAAAAAATAGTAGATAAAGAAAAACCAGATTTAGTATTTATGGGCAAACAAGCAATTGATGACGATTGTAATCAAACAGGCCAAATGTTGAGTGCTTTATTAAATTGGCCACAGGCAACATTTGCCTCAAAAATTGATGTAAAAGAAAATAAATTAGAAGTAACCAGAGAAATAGATGAAGGTCTTGAAACAATTGAAATAAATGTTCCAGCTATTGTAACTTGTGATCTTAGACTGAACGAACCAAGATACGCATCACTACCGAATATAATGAAGGCTAAGAAAAAACCTATAGAGGAAATTGCTGCTTCTGATTTAGGTGTGGATGTATCACCAAGATTAGAACAATTAAAAGTAGAGGAACCTCCAAAAAGAAAAGCAGGTATAAAAGTAGCAAATGTTGCTGAATTAGTTCAAAAGTTAAAAAATGAGGCGAAGGTAATTTAATGGCAGTTTTACTTATAGCAGAACACAATAATAAAGAATTAAGACCATTTACTCTTAATGCAGCTACAGCAGCATCTCAAATCGATTCAGATGTTCATGCTGTAATTATTGGTCAAAATTCTGCAGATGCTGCAAAACAATTATCTGAACTTCCAGTAGTAAAAAAAGTATTGAGTGTAGAAGGAGCTCACTATGAAAACTTCACAGCAGAAAATTTTGCTCCAGTGATTGTTAAACTAGCTGAAAATTATTCTCACATTGTTTGTTCAGCAAACACATTTGGGAAAAATTTGATGCCACGAATTGCAGCTCATCTTGACACATCACAAGTAAGTGACATCATTAAAGTAATATCACCAGATACTTTTTTAAGGCCAATTTATGCAGGTAACGCTTTTGCAACAATTAAGAGTAATGATGCTAAAAGGTGCGTTACAATCAGACCCACTTCTTTCGATCCATGTGAGAGTACAGGTGGATCAGCCCCAATTGAAAAAGTGGATGCTAGTGAAGAGTTTTCAAATACAAAATTTATCAAAAGAGAAGAAATTAAATCTGATCGACCTGAACTTGGAACAGCAAGAATTGTTGTATCAGGTGGCAGAGGAATGCAAAGTGGGGACAATTTTAAATTAATTACAGAAATTGCTGACAAACTAGGTGCAGCAATTGGAGCATCAAGAGCAGCAGTAGATGCTGGATACATAAGTAATGATCATCAAGTAGGTCAAACAGGAAAAGTGGTAGTACCAGATCTATATATCGCTGTTGGAATTTCAGGTGCTATTCAACATTTAGCAGGAATGAAGGAAAGTAAAGTTATAGTTGCAATTAATAAAGATGGTGAAGCTCCAATCTTTAGTGTTGCAGATTATGGACTTGAAGCTGATTTATTTGAGGCACTGCCTCAGTTCATGGAAGAACTGAACAAATTAAACACTATACAAAAATAATCCTTACAGTTAAAAACTAGAGTATGTCTAGAGAATCAATGGAATATGATGTTGTAATCATTGGTGGAGGACCATCAGGATTATCAACTGCAATAAAGTTAAAACAATTAGATCCAAATCTAAATGTTTGTTTATTAGAAAAAGCATCAGAGATTGGAGCTCATATTTTAAGTGGAAATGTATTTGAAACGCGTGCTCTAGATGAATTACTACCAAATTGGAGAGAATTAAATTCTCCAATCAAAACAAAAGTAACTAAAGAAAAATTTTTATTTTTAGGAAAAACCAAATCTTTAAGTTGGCCAACCTGGCTACTACCTGCGGTGCAACAAAATCATAAAAATTATATTATCAGTTTAGCTAATCTGTGTAGATGGCTTGCAGAACAAGCTGAGAATCTAGGTGTAGAGATTTTTCCAGGATTTCCAGCAAGTGAAATTTTATATAACGAAGATGGATCTGTTAAAGGTGTTGCAACTCAAGATATGGGTATAGATAAAGATGGTAATAAAAAAGATAGTTTTGAACCAGGTATTGAGCTTTTAGGTAAAGTAACTGTTTTTGCCGAAGGGTGTAGAGGTCATTTAGGAAAACAATTGATTGAAAAATTTGAATTAAATAAAGGTAAAGATCCTCAACAATATGGAATTGGTTTTAAAGAAATATGGGAAATAGAGGATAAAAATCACGAAGAAGGATTAGTTATGCATACAGCTGGATGGCCATTAGATAACAATACATATGGTGGTAGTTTTATGTATCATGCAGAAAATAAACAAGTTTTTCTGGGCTATGTAATTGGTCTAGATTACAAAAATCCACATTTATCACCTTATGATGAATTTCAAAGGTTTAAAACACATCCAGCAATAAAAAAAATTATAGAAGGTGGAAAAAGAATTTCTTACGGTGCAAGGGCTTTAATTGAAGGTGGATTTCAAAGTTTGCCAAAAATGTTTATGCCAGGAGCTTTGTTAGTTGGTTGTGATGCTGGAACTTTAAATATGCCAAAAATTAAAGGTTCTCATACAGCAATGAAAAGTGGGATTATTGCAGCCGAAACTATTAATGAACACTTAAAAGAAAACAAAGATTTATCTATTTATGAAGATAAATTTAAAAACAGCTGGTTACATAAAGAGCTTTATGAAGCTCGGAATGTGAAACCTAGTTTTAGCTGGGGATTAATTTTAGGAATAATTTTCACAGGTATTGATCAAATTTTATTTAGAGGAAAACTTCCTTTTACTCTTAAACATAAACATGCCGATCATGAAACATTAAAACCTGCAAACCAAATGCCTAAAATAGATTATCCAAAATATGATAATGTAATTACTTTTGACAAAACAAGTTCAGTGTATTTAACAGGAACTAATCATGCAGACAATCAGCCGGTTCATTTAAAACTTAAAGATCCTGACTTACCAATCAATTATACTTTAGAAAAATTTGATGAACCTGCTCAAAGATATTGTCCTGCAGGCGTTTATGAAGTTCAAAAAGAAAATGATGTAAATAAATTTGTAATTAATTCTCAAAATTGTATTCATTGTAAAACATGTGATATTAAAGAACCTTCTCAAAATATAATTTGGGTTACACCAGAAGGAAGTGGTGGTCCAAGATATGGAAATATGTAATTAAGATAAGTCTATTGCAAATTTTTTTAAAGTTTCGATAGGTACATATTTAAGAGTGTTTTCGTGAGTTCTTTTCAAAAATATTGGACATCCTTTACCGGCTTCAACTGCTCTTGCATACCAACTAGCACACAAACACCATCCATCTCCATCTTTTAAACCTGGAAATCCAAATTCAGGATGTGGAGTAATTAAATCGTTACCTGCTTCTTTCATCCACTCTAAGCATTCAGTAGTAACTTTAGCACAAACTGTATGAAGTCCATGATCATTCTCATCAGTATTACAACAACCATCACGAAACCAACCTGTTAAAGGGTCATTTGAACATTCTTCCAGGTCTTCACCTAGAACATTTTTTTGTTTTTCACTCATTAAATTTTAGTAGGATTTGGTTGACCTTTATAAACTTCTTCAGGGTCGAATTTTTTTTCTTTCTCAAGAAATTCCATTTCAACTTTTCTTCCATTTTCTATTGGTCCCATAGGAATAGATCTATAAAAACATGATCTGTAACCGACATGACAACTAGCTCCATCACCGATATCAACTGTTAACCATATTGAGTCTTGATCATCATCAATTCTTATTTCAGTAACCTTTTGCGTAAAACCACTTGTTTTACCTTTGTGCCAGATAGCTTTTCTCGATCTACTAAAATAGTGTGCCTCTTTAGTTTCAATTGTCTTTTTAAGAGCTTCTATATTCATATATCCATGCATCAAAATATCCTTTGTTTTTGAACACATAGTAATAACTGGGATTAACCCATCATTATCAAATTTTGGTGATAGAAGATTTCCCTCTTCAATATCGTAGATATTTTCTCTTTTTTTGAACATATGCGGTGACTATGTAGCACATATATGAATATATTAAATATTTTTAAATTGAAGTAATTACTGTATAAAAAAGCGCTATGAAATTAGTAAAAGACACTGATGATAAAAGTTTAGATACAAAGCAGGTTTCAGACAAAGAAGCTGAAGAAGCTTTTAGAACTATCCTTTCTTGGATGGGTGAAGATCCAAGTAGAGAAGGTTTATTAGAAACCCCTAAAAGAGTGGTAAAAGCTTTTAAAGAATATTTCAAGGGTTACAAAGAAGATCCAAATAAAATATTAGACAAAACTTTTGGTGATGTTGAAGGTTATGATGACATGGTTGTTCAAAAAAATATTTCAGTGCAAAGTCATTGTGAACATCATATGGCACCAATTATTGGAAAAGCACACGTAGCTTATATTCCAAAAGAAAGAGTTGTAGGATTAAGTAAGTTAGCAAGAGTAGTTGAAGTTTTCTCAAAAAGATTACAAACACAAGAGAGACTTACAATGCAGATAGCAAACACTTTAATGGAATCATTAGATGCTAAAGGAGTTGCAGTAACTATTGATTCAACTCATCAGTGTATGACAATGAGAGGTATTAAAAAAGAACAAGCAACCACGGTTACAAATTACTACTTAGGCCAATTCAAAGAAGATTTAAGTTATCAAAATAGATATTTACGATTTATCAGCACTAAGTTAAAAGACTAAGGTGTCCGATCAATTCAAAGCAATAGTCCTTAACCAAGAAGGCGAAAACTTTTCGCGTGAAGTAAAATCTTTAGATAAAAGTTTCTTAAAACATGGTGATGTAACTGTAAAAGTAGATTATTCAGATTTAAACTTTAAAGATGGAATGATTCTAAAGAATGGGGGAAGATTAGTTAAAGAATATCCTCATATCCCAGGAATAGATTTTTCAGGAAAGGTTATTGGAAGTGATAATCCTAAATTTAAAGAAGGTGATGAAGTAATTCTTACTGGTTTTAGAGTGGGAGAAGTTTTTTTTGGAGGGTTTTCACAAATTGCAAAAGTAAGTGGAGATTTTTTAGTAAAAAAACCAGATAGTTTAACCAGCAAACAAGCAATGATCTTAGGAACAGCAGGTTTAACATCCTTAATGAGTGCTTTTGCTATTCAAGCAAGAGAAAGTATTTTATTAGGAGAAAAAGTTACTGATGTTTTGGTAACTGGCGCTACAGGTGGAGTTGGTAGTTTAGCAGTTATGGCTTTAACTAAATTAGGTTACAACGTTACCGCTGTAACAGGAAAAGATTCTAAGTCAGACTATTTAAAATCATTAGGTGCTAAAAACATTATAAATAGGGCAGAATTTGATAAAGATCCAAGACCAATAGATAAAGGTTTATGGGATGGAGTAGTTGATACTGTAGGTGGAAAAATTTTAGCAAACGCAATAGCTCAAACAAAATCAAATGGAATTATAGCAGTTTGTGGAAATGCAAACAGTAATGAGCTTAACACAAATTTACTTCCTTTTATGTTAAGAGGTATTAAAGTTTGGGGAATGGACTCCGCTAATTGCAGCATAAAGAGAAGAGAATTTATTTGGGGAGAAGCATCTAAATTAATTGATTTTAATTTAATTGAAAAATCAGTTTTAACTGTTAGCTTAGAGGAATTAGTTGAAACTTATCCAAAAATTTTAAAAGGTGAAATTGCTGGAAGAGTATTAGTTGATTTAAATAAATAATGGATTGGGATAAATTAAAAATTTTTCATGCTGTAGCAGAAGCTGGTAGTTTTACAAACGCTACTGTTAACTTAAATCTCAGTCAATCAGCAATTAGCAGACAAATTCAATCATTAGAACAAGATTTAAAAGTACAATTATTCGAAAGACACGCTAGAGGATTAACACTTACAGAAAATGGCGAATATGTCTTTAAAACAGCTCATGAAGTAATAAGTAAATTAAAAGAAGTTGAAACCTCTTTAGGAGATCAAAAAAGTAAGCCGACAGGTAAATTAACAATTACTACTGTAAGAAGTTTTGGAACTCACTGGTTAACACCAAGAATTCAAGAATTTATGAGACTTAACCCTGAAATTGAAATCGAATTAGTTTTTGATGACAAAGAATTAGATTTAAGTACTCGACAAGCTGATATTGGAATTTTCATGAGAAGACCAAAGCAGCTTAATTACATTCAAAAAAAATTAGTTGATATTAAGTATTATATTTACGGATCAAATAAGTACTTAGAAAAAAATGGAATGCCAAAAACAATAGGTGATTTAAATAAACATAAATTTATTTCTTTTGGAAAAGGTGCTCCTTCTCCAGTTTATAATCCTGATTGGGCGTTAAAAATTGGAATGCATGATGGAAAGAAAAGAAAATCAATTATGAAAGTGAATAGTGTTATGGGATTGTTGTTAGCAGTCGAGTCTGGAGTTGGATTAGCTGCACTTCCAGAATATTTGGTATCTAATTCTAATAATGTAATTAAAGTGCTTCCAAAAGTAGAAGGACCAATAACAGAAGCTCACTTTGTGTACCCGCAATCATTAAAAAACACAGCTAGAGTTCAAGCTTTCAGAAATTTCTTATTCAGTAAAATTGGCGACTGGAAATAAAAATACCCTCTATAAATAATATCAAAAAGCCCTTGTATCATGCGACAAAATAT
Source organism: uncultured Pelagibacteraceae bacterium (assembly GCA_902554795.1). Taxonomy (GTDB): domain Bacteria; phylum Pseudomonadota; class Alphaproteobacteria; order Pelagibacterales; family Pelagibacteraceae; genus Pelagibacter. Next base: position 7,706 of record CACDQB010000034.1, read on the forward strand.
GCGATTGATAATCATTCGCATTGAGAATAATTCTCATTCGCAAATTAACTAGGGTAAAGAAAAGGATACTATGAAAAAAGTAACAATAATAAGTTTATTTGTTTCTTTAATTGTCTCGTCTTTTGCGATTGCAAATGAAGTAAATATCTTCAATGCAAGACATTACAAAGCAGATAATGAGCTTTATAGCAAATTTACCAACAAAACTGGAATTAAAGTAAACCTGATTAATGGAAAGGCTAGTGCATTAGAAAAAAGAATGATCGAAGAAGGGACTGATTCTTCTGCTGATCTTTATATCACTGCTGATGCTGGGAGATGTGGA
>CACDQB010000035.1 GCA_902554795.1 uncultured Pelagibacteraceae bacterium
AGGTCCTAAAAGTTGAGATCCAAGGAAATAACATTAAAGGTGTTTATTCAAATGGAAATTCTTTTTCAACCTATGCTCCTAATGATCCAAATCTAATAGAAAAATTATCAGAGAAAGGTGTAAGTATTTCAGCAGCACCTCTAGAGGAAAAAATGCCTTCATTGTTTGGTGTGCTCTTATCATGGTTTCCTATGTTACTGCTTATTGCAGTATGGATTTTCTTTATGAGACAAATGCAAGGTGGAAAAGGTGGAGCGATGGGTTTTGGGAAATCAAAAGCAAAAATGATGAACGAACTCAAAGGTAAAGTTACGTTCAACGATGTTGCTGGTGTAGAGGAAGCTAAAGAAGAAGTAGAAGAGATAGTAGAATTCTTAAAAGATCCAAAAAAATTTAGTAGGTTAGGTGGAAAAATTCCAAGAGGAGCATTGCTTGTTGGCCCTCCAGGAACAGGTAAAACCTTATTGGCTAGAGCAATTGCAGGTGAAGCGGGTGTTCCGTTCTTCACAATTTCAGGTTCTGATTTTGTAGAGATGTTCGTTGGAGTGGGGGCATCTAGAGTTAGAGATATGTTTGAACAGGGTAAAAAAAATTCACCATGTATAATTTTTATTGATGAAATTGATGCTGTTGGAAGAAGTAGAGGAGCTGGTTTAGGTGGTGGAAATGATGAAAGAGAACAAACATTAAATCAGTTATTAGTTGAAATGGATGGTTTTGACACTAACGAAGGTGTTATTATTATTGCTGCAACAAACAGACCAGATGTTCTTGATCCAGCTTTATTACGACCAGGAAGATTTGATAGACAGGTAGTGGTTTCGAACCCAGATATTATTGGAAGAGAAAAAATTTTAAAAGTTCATGTGAAAAAAATAAAAATGGCACCAGATGTCAATTTAAGAACAATAGCAAGAGGTACACCAGGTTTTTCAGGAGCTGATCTTGCAAATCTGGTTAATGAAGCAGCTTTATTAGCAGCAAGAAAAAATAAAAGAATTGTAACATTATTAGAATTTGAAGAGGCCAAAGATAAAGTAATGATGGGTGCTGAAAGACGTTCAATGGTTATGACTGAAGACGAGAAAAAACTTACAGCATACCATGAAGGAGGTCATGCTTTAGTATCTTTCAATATGCCAAGTTACGACCCAATACATAAAGCAACTATTATACCAAGAGGAAGAGCTCTTGGAATGGTAATGAATTTACCAGAGAGGGACAAACATGGTTACTCAATAAAATATTTAAAAGCAAGATTGGCAGTTTGTTTTGGAGGTAGAGTTGCTGAGGAATTAATTTTTGGAAAAGACAACATATCTACAGGTGCAGGTGGTGGAAGTGGTTCAGATATTAATCAAGCTACACAACTTGCAAGAGCGATGGTGACAAAATATGGTATGAGTGAGGAAATGGGCCCTGTAGAATACGGAGAAAATCAAGAAGAAGTATTTTTAGGAAGATCGGTTACTCAAACTCAATCTGTTTCAGAGGAAGTTGCTCAAAAAATTGATAAAGAAATAAGAAAACTTGTTGATGAAGGATATAACCAAGCTAAGAAAATTTTGACAGAAAAAATAGATGATTTACATAAAATCGCTAAAGCCCTAATAACATACGAAACATTAACTGGTGAAGAAATAGAGAATATAATTAATAAAAATTTATATCCTAAAGATAAAGTTTTAGATAATCCAGAAACAAAAGATGATCAAGACTCAGCTTTAGGTGCTATGGGTTTGAAACCTAAAATTGTTCACTAATAAATAATGCAAAGATATTACACAAGAGCGTGTAATTTCTACTTTGGTAATCAATCTAAAATTTTAGTAAATAAAAAAAAATCTATTCCATTACATCAGATTAAAGAAATATCTTTTGACCATGTTGAGATTATTACAAGAAAAAAGATCAGAAGAATTTCTATAAATCAAGTAAAGAAATTACCAAATAATTTAAAAAAAAAAATAAATGCTGATATAAAAAAAATAAATTCAAAAAAAAACAATTTTTCTAATTTTAATTTTAAAAAAATTCCAAATATTTTGGGAGTATTAAATCTTACACCCGACAGTTTTTCGGATGGAGGAAAATTTAATAAAAAAAATAAGGGTATCACTCATGCCATGAGTTTATACAAAAGTGGTGCATCTATAATAGATGTTGGTGGAGAGTCTACAAGACCAGGATCTAAGCCTGTAAATGAAAAGCAAGAATGGAATAGAATTAATAAGATATTAAAATTAATTGTAAAAAAAATACCAATATCTTTAGACACAAGAAAGTCTAGAATTATGGAAAATGGTATCAGAATGGGAGTTAAGCTTATTAATGATGTTTCAGGATTAAGTTATGATCCCAAAACAATAAATATTTTAAAAAGGTATAAAATTCCATTTGTAATACAGCATTCAGTTGGGACACCAGAAAATATGCAAAAGAAAGCGAAATATAAAAATGAATTATTAGATATTTATGATTATTTTGAAGATAAGATTAAGTTTATACGATCTAAGGGTATTAAACACAATAATATAATTTTAGATCCTGGAATTGGATTTGGAAAAAATTTGAAACATAATATGAATCTTATAAGAGGTGTTTCTATTTTTCATTCATTAGGTTTTCCTATACTAGTAGGGAATTCAAGAAAAAGATTTATTAAAGATATATCAAAAAAAAATGATAGCAAAACAAGGATTGGTGGAACTATGGCCTCTTCAATACATCTTTTAATGCAAGGAATTCAGATTTTAAGAATTCATGATGTTAATGAAGTTAAGCAAGGTATTAAAGTTTTTAACGAGATAATTAAAAATTAATGACAAAAAAATATTTTGGAACAGACGGAATAAGAGGGGCAGTTAATAGCCAATATATAAATGGAGATATGTTCTTTAAATTTGGACTTGCTAGTGGAACATACTTTAAATCACAAAAAAAAAGGAAACAAACAGCAATAATTGCAAAAGATACGAGATTGTCAGGATATACACTTGAGCCAGCTCTTGTTTCAGGTTTGGCTTCAGCTGGTATGCATGTTTTTACTCTTGGACCCTTACCAACTAATGGGTTGGCTATGTTAACAAAAGAAATGAAAGCTAATATGGGTATAATGATCACTGCCTCTCACAATCCCCATTTTGACAATGGTTTAAAATTGTTTGGTCCTGATGGAATGAAATTATCAGATAAAATAGAAAAAAAAATTGAGGGACTTATAGATAAGAAAATCTCAAAAAATTTTTCGCATTCTGAAAAATTAGGAAGAGTTAAAAGATTAGAAACAGGTACTAAAAAATATATTAAAATATTAAAAAAAAATTTCACTAAAGAGTTCAATTTACGAGGACTAAGAATAGTAATTGATTGTGCAAATGGCGCTGGTTATAAGGCAGGTCCTGAATTATTGAAATCATTAGGAGCTAAAGTCATAGCAATAGGAATTAAACCAAATGGTTTAAATATTAATAAAAAATGTGGATCAACTTTTCCAAGAAAAATCAGATCTGCTGTAAAAAAATATAAAGCACATATTGGAATATCTTTAGATGGGGATGCTGATAGAATTATAATGTGTGATGAAAAAAGCAATATAATAGATGGAGATCAAATTATAGCTGCTTTAGCAACAAGATGGAAAAACAAAAAAATGTTAAAAGGGGGAGTTGTTGGAACATTAATGTCAAATTATGGGTTAGAAAAATATTTTAAATCAAAAGGAATAAAATTTCTAAGGGCAAATGTTGGAGATAGATATGTTAAAGAAAAAATGCAGAAATATAATTTTAATTTAGGTGGTGAACAATCGGGACATATTATTTTAGGTAAATTTGCAACCACAGGAGATGGTTTGCTAGTAGCTTTAGAAGCTCTTTTTGCTTTAAGAAAAGGAAAAAAGGCAAGTGAATTTTTTGATCAATTTAAGAAAACACCTCAGCTTTTAGAAAATATCGAAGTAAAAGATAAAAATATAATTAATAAACCAGAGATAAAAAAAATTATCAAAAAAGCAGATAAATTAATTAAAGGTAATGGAAGAATTTTAGTAAGAAAATCAGGAACAGAATCTAAAATAAGAGTAATGGGAGAAAGTGAAAATAAAACTCTTTTATACAAATGTGTAAATATGATTACAAAAAAAATTAAATAAATTGAAACCAAAGTCCAAAATTTTAATTATTGCAGGATCTGATTCATCTGGTGGAGCAGGTATTCAAGCTGACATAAAAACTGTTACTGCTCTAGGTTCTTATGCAATGACAGCAATAACAGCAGTTACTTCTCAAAATACCACAGGTGTAAAATCAATTGTTGGAATTAATCCAAAAGAAATTTTTAATCAAATTATTTATAGTTGCAGAGATATAAGACCTGATGCAATAAAAATTGGTATGCTACATTCTTCAGAGGTTATTAGAATGGTACTGAAAGCTCTGGATCTAATTAAAGTTAAAAAAATCGTATTAGATCCAGTTATGGTTGCTAAAGGAGGGGCCAAACTTATAGATACTAAAGCTATTCAATTATTAAAATTAAAATTAATTAAAAAAGTATCACTTATTACCCCCAATATACCAGAGGCAGAAATTTTGACTAAAACAACAATTATAACAAAAGAGGATATGATTTTTGCTGCTAATAAACTTATGGGATTAGGAGCTAAAAATGTACTCATAAAAGGCGGTCATTTAAAACATAAAAATGTAATAGATATTTTAATAAACAAAAAAGACATAAAGATCTTCAAAAGCGAGCGTCACAAATCAAAGAATACCCATGGTACAGGTTGTACATTATCTAGCTCAGTTACAACTTTTTTATCATGTGGAAAAACATTAAAGAAATCTTGTGAGCTAGGAATTAAGTATGTAAATTCTGCAATTAAATCAAACCCGAAATATGGAAAAGGTCATGGCCCAATTAACCATCTCACTTCCTTAAAAGTAAACAGAAAATTTAAATAATGAAAAATATAGTCGTTGTTGGATCTCAATGGGGTGACGAAGGTAAAGGAAAAATTGTTGATTGGTTATCTGAACAGGCTGATGTAGTAATAAGGTTTCAAGGAGGTCATAATGCTGGCCATACTTTAGTGATTGATGGTGTTACATACAAATTGAGATTACTGCCATCTGGAATAGTTAGAAAAGGTAAAATATCAATTATTGGCAACGGAGTTGTTGTAGATCCATGGGCTCTATTAGAGGAAATAGAAGAAATAAAATCTAAAGGCGTAGATGTAAATGTACATAATTTTATTATCTCAGAGTCTGCAAATTTAATTTTGCCTTTTCATAGAGAAATGGATGAGATTAGAGAGGATGCAGCAGGAAAAAGCAAAATAGGAACTACAAGACGTGGAATTGGACCAGCATATGAAGATAAAGTTGGAAGAAGATCTATAAGAGTTATGGATCTAAGATCTGAAAAAAATTTAGATCAAAGACTCGACTCTGTACTAGTTCATCACAATGCAATTAGAAAAGGCCTAGGAAAAAAAATTTTTGAAAAAGATCAGCTTAAATCTGATTTGCTTAAAATAGCACCCAAAATATTAGAATTTTCTCAGCCAGTTTGGCTAAAGATTGATCAATTAAAAAAACAAAAAAAGAGAATTTTATTCGAAGGAGCCCAAGGTATTTTACTTGATGTAGATCATGGAACCTATCCTTTTGTAACTTCATCTAATACTGTTGCCTCAAGCGCAGCTACAGGAACTGGTTGTGGCCCTAATTCGATTAATTATGTTCTTGGAATTACAAAAGCTTATACAACAAGAGTTGGGGAAGGTCCTTTTCCTACAGAGTTAACAGATGATGTTGGTGAACTTTTAGGAACACGTGGAAAAGAATTTGGAACTGTTACAAGTAGAAAAAGAAGATGTGGATGGTTTGATGGTGTTTTGGTAAGGCAAACTATTAAAGTTTCAGGGATTGATGGTATTGCTTTAACGAAGTTAGATGTACTCGATGAGTTAGATGAAATTAAAATGTGTGTCGCTTATGAGCTTGATGGCAAAAGATTAGATTATTTACCTGCTGCTGTAGAAGATCAAATAAAAATAAAACCAATTTATGAAACTTTTCCAGGTTGGAAAGTTTCTACAAATGGAGTTAAAAATCTGGATTCATTACCCGAAAATGCAAAAAAATATATTTTTGCTGTTGAAGATTTTATTGGTGCAAAAGTATCAAGTATCTCAACTAGTCCAGAAAGAGATGATACTATTTTAATCGAAAACCCTTTTGAAGTTTAGTTTGCGGGTAAAAGATTTTTTGATTTAGCTAGTAGAAGCATGTGCTTTTGGAGTTTTTCAAATGCTTTATTTTCTATTTGTCTAACTCTTTCTCTGCTAATTTTATATTTTTTACTTAAATCTTCTAGTGTAGTTGGGTCATCATTTAGTCTTCTTGAGTATAAAATTTCTCTTTCTCTATCGTTAAGAACTTTAATAGAGTCTTTTAATAAATCTTTTCTTTGTTCCATTTCTTCATGGTGAGCAAATTTTAAGTCATGATCAAGTTCTTTATCAACTAACCAGTCTTGCCATTCATCGCCATCTTCCCCAACTTGAGCATTTAGCGAGAACTCCTTTCCAGAAAGTCTTCTATTCATTGAAACGACTTCTTCTTTGCTTACATCAAGCTTATTAGCTATATGATCAACGTGTTCATCTCTTAAGTCACCCTCAGTTTCTGGAGAAATTTGATTTTTAATTTTCTTTAGATTAAAAAATAATTTTTTTTGAGCAGTAGTAGTTCCAATTTTGACAAGACTCCAAGATCTTAAAATATATTCTTGAATAGAAGCCTTAATCCACCACATTGCATAAGTTGCCAATCTAAAACCTTTTTCTGGTTCAAATTTCTTAACTGCTTGCATAAGACCTACATTTCCCTCTGAAATCATTTCATTAATAGGCAAACCATATCCTTTGTAGCCCATAGCAATCTTTGCAACCAATCTTAAGTGACTAGTGACTAGTTTTTCTGCAGCTTTAATATTACCAGTCGTTTTCCAGTTTTTTGCTAGCATATATTCCTCTTCTGCGGCTAACATCGGAAATTTTTTAATCTGCTCTAGATATGCAGATAGTCCACCTTCATTAGAAAGGGTTGGCAGATTGTTACTCATTGTTGTACTCATAGCAGTGTTTATTTAATTAATTATAGCTAATTTTCAATAATTTATTCTTCAGTGTTTCTAAGCATTTTTAGAATATTATTTAGATCTTGTGGCAAAAGTGAGGAAAAAATCATCTCTTTCTTAGTACGCGGATGTATAAATCCTAAAGTTTTTGCATGCAGGAATTGTCTATTTAATTTAGTAATTGAATTTTGGATATCAAAATCAATATTTTTTAATTTTTTATATTTTTTTTTATATTTGTCATCTCCAACTAAACTATTACCTTTAAAATTCATATGAACTCTTATCTGATGTGTTCTTCCTGTTTCTAATTTACATTCAACTAAACTTAAGGTTGGTGTTTTCTGATTTTCAAAAATTTCAAGTGTTTTATAATTTGTTATAGCTTTCTTACCTTTAGAACTACTAACTTCCATAAGTTGTCTATTTTTTGAACTACGAGTTATAAATGTCTCAATTCTTCCTGAGGAGGGTCTTAATTTTCCCCATATTAAAAGTTGGTACTCTCTTATAATTGTATGATCACTAAACTGTTTTGATAAATTTTCATGAGTTTCATTGTTTTTTGCAATTACAACTAAACCAGATGTGTTTTTATCAATTCTATGAACAATACCAGGTCTTAACTCGTCACCTATATTTGATAAAGAATCCTTG
>CACDQB010000036.1 GCA_902554795.1 uncultured Pelagibacteraceae bacterium
TAACTAGATAAATTTTTACGAACTATTTCAAAATCTTTCTCATCTTTAAGAGCTTCTGGAAATATTATTTCAGCTCCAGCATCAATGTAGGCTTTGCATCTTTCAATCATTTTATCGATTCCTTCAACACTCTTAGCGTCTGAACGAGCTATAATTTTAAAGTTTTGATCTTTTTTTGCAGTAACACACTCTTTAATTTTTTTAACCATGGCATCAGTTGAAATAAGTTCTTTATTGTCAAGATGCCCACATCTTTTTCTTTCAATTTGATCCTCTAAATGAACACCTGTTATTCCAAATTCCTCAAAGGTTTCTATGGTTTCTTTACATGATTTAAATCCTGTATCTATATCGACTATTGTTGGAAGATTAGTTACTCTCGAAATCAGATAAGATCTTGTACTGACATCTTGCAGTGTCGTTAAGCCAATATCTGGAAAACCAAGATCATTAGCCATTACTCCACCAGATACATAAACTGCATCATAACCAATTTCTTCAATTAATTTTGCTGTCAATGGATTATATGCACCAGGAACTCGTAATATTTTATTCGATTTTAATTTCTGGTCAAAATCTAATCTTTTTTGACTTGGTTCTTTTTCCACGAAGTGCATTAAAAAATTCCTTTTTTATTATTTTTTTTTAATTTATTTTTTCTTACTTCAATATTCAATTTATAAAGTTGACCTGATTTTAAATTTCTTAAATTTTGTACTGTTTTTAAAAAACGATTGCTTTCTTTTTTATCCAAAATACCTTTGGTTAAAGTTAAAAATTTATTTATATAATTTTGTCTCTTAAATGGTCTTGCACCAAATGGATGTGCATCCGCTCTATCTAATTCTTCAGTGACTTTTTTTCCATTGTTGAGTGTTACAACAACTTTAGCCCCAAAAGATTTGTTTTTTGGATTAGGATCATGATATTTCTTTGTCCATTTTTTATCTTCATAAGTTTTTATTGATCTCCAAATTTTGATTGTGCTTTTTCTATTAGCTCTGGCTTTTGTATAAGATTTGACATGGTGCCAATCTCCATCTTCAAGTGCAACGGCAAAGATGTACATTATAGAATGATCTAATGTCTCCCTGCTGGCATTAGGATCCATTTTTTGAGGGTCATTAGCACCTGTCCCAATCACATAATGTGTATGGTGACTAGTGAATATATCAATTTTTTTAATTTGATTTAAATTTGAAATTTTTGTTTTTAGCTTTTTAGCCAGATCTATTAATGCTTGTGATTGATATTCAGCAGAATATTCTTTTGTATATGTTTCTAAAATAGCTTTTTTACTTTCACCTTTTTTTGGTAATGGGACTTTGTAGTTAGCTTTTTTACCATCTAGTATTCTTGCTATAACACTATCTTCACCCTCATAAATTGGACTAGGAGCTCCTTCACCTCGCATAGCTCTATCTACAGCTTCGATAGCAAGTTTACCTGCATGCGCTGGAGCGTAAGCTTTCCAACTTGAAATTTCTCCTTTTCTTGATTGTCTTGTAGAAATTGTTGTATGTAGTGCCTGTTGAACAGACTGATAAATAGTTTCAGTATTTAATTTTAACATTGTTCCTAATCCAGCAGCTACGCTAGGTCCTAAATGAGCAATGTGATCAACTTTATGCTTATGTAAACAAATTCCTTTAACTAAATTTACTTGAACTTCATATGCAGTAATTATTCCTCTTAGTAAATCCAATCCACTTTTTTTATTTTGTTGTGCAACACTTATAAGCGGAGGTATGTTATCACCAGGATGACTATAATCTGCAGCTAAAAAAGTGTCATGAAAATCTAATTCTCTAACTGCGGTTCCATTAGACCAAGCTGCCCATTCACAATCAAATTTTAATTTTGAGTTTACACCAAATATAGTAGCACCATTTTTTCTAGAATGCTTTAATGCCATCTCTCTAGATGAGATTACTGGCTTTCTATTTAAGGAAGCAATAGCAACTGAAGCGTTATCAATTATTCTGTTGATAACCATTTCAATAGCGTCTTTATTTAATTTTGCATTATCACTTGCTATCTCAGCTATCTTCCATGCGAGCTGTTTCTTCTTTGGAAGATTAATTTTTGATGGATATACTTTAACTGTATGTAATAACAAAATAACTCCTAATTTGTGAATTTGTTTTAATAGTTAAAATAAATTAATCAATATTAAAGATATTCAGATATTATTTTCTCAATACCTATAAAGTCTTTTATTAAGTGATTGTGATAAATTTCGTCTTTATTTTTTTCAGTATATCCGTCCTCTAATAAAATAATTGGTATTTCAGCTGCCTTCGCAGCATTTGCATCAGTTTCACTATCACCTATCATTATCGTTTTTTTTATATCTCCATCTAATATTTCAACCACAGAGGTAAGATGCCTTGGATCTGGTTTACAATAATCAAAAGTATCTGATCCAGCTACATATTCAAAATAATCATAGATACCAATTTTTTTTAAAAGATCATTTGATAAATGTTCTTGCTTATTTGTACAAACAGCCATGGATATGCTTTGATCTTTGCACCAATTTAAAAATTCTTTTACACCTTTAATAAGTGTGCTTTCGTTTATTATATTCTTTCCGTAAAAATCAACAAACTCAGTAACCATTTCTTTTTTTACTTTTTCATCATTAACTTTACCAAATTCTTTTTTTGCTTGACCCCATATAGATCTACCAATCATTACTCCAGCACCCTTACCAACAAGATTCCTGATCTCTTCAGTTGATTTGGTTGGGTAGCCAAATTTCTTCATAACATGATTATGAGCTCTCATTAAGTCTGGGGCTGTATCAACTAATGTTCCATCTAAATCGAATAAAATTGTAAATTTTTGTTTCATTTTAAAAGTATTTTAAAGAAATAAATTGTGAATTAATCAATATATATACTTAATGTAAATCAATTCTAAATGAAAGTTTTAAATCAAAAAAAACTTAGAGAAAAATTTATTAAGTCAGGTGTAAAGATGATAGGTCCTGAAACTATTTTTTTTTCAAAAGATACAAAGATTGGAAGTAACGTAACTATAGAACCTTATGTTGTTATTGGCTCTAAGGTGAAAATTGGGAACAATGTAATTATAAAATCTTTTTCACATTTAGAGTCTTGTAAAATTGAAAATAAAGTTGAGATTGGTCCCTATGCTAGAATAAGACCCAATACAATTTTAAAAGAAGGATCCAAAGTAGGTAATTTTGTTGAAATTAAAAAAAGTACTTTAGGAAATAAATCTAAAGTTAACCATTTGTCTTATGTAGGAGATGCTCAAATTGGAAAATCAGTAAATATTGGAGCAGGCACAATTACTTGTAATTATGATGGAGTAAATAAAAATAAGACAAAAATTAAAGACAAAGTATTTATAGGCTCTAACTCTTCTTTAGTTGCTCCAATTACTATAAATGAAGATAGTATTGTTGGAGCTGGATCAGTAATAACAAAGAACATTAATAAAAAATCTTTAGCACTAACAAGATCGCCACAATTAGAAGTTAAGAATTACAAAAGAAAGAAAAAATAATTTATGTGTGGAATTATTGGAATATCAAGTAACAAACCGGTTTCTGCAAATATAATTAATTCATTAAAAAAATTAGAGTATAGAGGGTATGACTCCGCAGGAATAGCCACACTTTCAGATGGTGAAATCAATGAAGTAAAATCAGAGGGAAGAGTTGATAACTTAGAAAATAATTTTGATTTAAAAAACTTAAGAGGAACTATTGGTATAGGTCATGTAAGATGGGCAACTCATGGAATTCCAAATAGTTTAAATGCTCATCCTCATTCTTCTCATAACGTATCTGTAGTTCACAATGGAATTATTGAAAACTCTACAATATTAAAAAAACATTTAATTAACAAAGGTCATAATTTCAAATCACAGACAGATACAGAAGTAATTGTTCATTTGATAACAGAACATTTAAAGACTTCAGAATTAGAAGAAGCCATCACAAAAACTTTAAAACAACTTCATGGTAGTTTTGCTCTTGGAATTGTTTTTAAAGATCTGCCAGACTTAATAGTTGGTGCTAGAAGAGGGTCACCCTTAGCTGTTGGTTATGGTCCAAATGAAAACTATCTAGGATCAGATTCTTATGCTCTAAAATCTATGACAAATAAAATTACTTATCTTGATGATGGTGAATTTTGCATTGTTAAAAAAGATCAAGTTCTTTTTTTCAATGAAGAAGGAAAAAAAGTTAATAAAAAAATATTAGAACTATCATCTAATGAAGCAAATTACGATAAAGGCGACTTTAAACATTTCATGGCAAAAGAAATTGAGGAACAACCAACAACAATTAAAACTGGAATTAAAGAATATGTAGATAATGTAAATAAAGACATAAATATTTTTAATTTTCCTTGGAAAATAGAAGAGATTAATTCAATCACATTAATAGGATGTGGAACAGCGTATCACTCTTGCTTAATGGCAAAATATTGGTTTGAGGAACTTACAAATTTAGATGTTAACATAGATATAGCGTCAGAATTTAGATATAGAAAAAATAGATTTAAAAAAGACAGTTTATATATCTTTGTTTCACAATCTGGGGAAACAGCAGATACTTATGCTGCTTTAGATATATGTAACAAAAACAGCATGAAAACATGTTCTGTTGTTAATGTAATCGAAAGCTCAATAGCAAGGGACTCTAATTTTGTATTACCAATTCATTGCGGTCCTGAAATTGGAGTTGCATCAACAAAAGCATTTTTAGGTCAAATACTTGTTTTGTATATTTTAGCATTAAAACTTGGGTCTTTAAGAAAGGAAATTGAAAAAAAAGAATACCAAGAAAAGATTAAAGACTTAAAAGCTTTACCAGGATTAATAGAGAAAACATTGCTTCATGATAATGATATCCAAGCAATATCCTCAACATTTAATGAAGCAAAGGGTTCAATGTTTTTAGGAAGAGGGTATTCATATCCAATAGCTTTAGAAGGTGCATTAAAACTTAAAGAACTTTCTTATGTTCATGCTGAGGGATATCCAGCAGGTGAAATGAAACATGGGCCATTAGCATTAATTGAAGAGGGAATGCCAGTAGTTGTTTTGGCCCCTAGAGATAATTATTATAAAAAAACAATTTCAAATATGCAGGAAGTTATTGCAAGAGGAGCAAAGGTACTATTGATAACAAATAAAAGTAAAGACGAAGTAGTATCAGAAAATATTTGGGAAACCATTGAAGTTGAAAATACAAATAATGACTTACTTCCATTTCTTTTGACTATTCCACTTCAAAAACTTGCATATTACTCTGCTCTTAAAAAAGGTTATGACATTGATAAGCCTAGAAATTTGGCTAAATCTGTCACTGTTGAATAAACTTTAAACTCTGTTAAAACACCTCTAGGTTGAATATGAAAAGTTGGAAAAAAAATAGTTGGAGAAAATATCCTGTAAAACATATTCCAGAATATCCAGATAAAAAAGAACTGGATAAAGTTTTGGATAAGATAGGAACATTTCCTCCCTTGGTATTTGCTGGAGAGACTAGACATCTTAAAAGTCAGTTAGCTGATGTTGTAGACGGAAAAGCATTTTTACTTCAAGGTGGAGATTGTGCTGAGAGTTTTGCAGAATTCAATCCAGATAATATTAGAGATACATTTAAACTAATGTTGCAAATGTCATTAGTATTAACTTATTCAGCTTCATTACCAGTTGTAAAAGTTGGAAGAATAGCTGGACAGTTTTCAAAACCTAGAAGTGCACCAACAGAAATAAAAGACGGAGTAGAGCTACCAAGTTATTTAGGCGACAACATAAATGCTATGGAATTTAATGAAAAAGCAAGAGTTCCAGATCCTAAAAGATTATTTAAAGCATACTCACAATCAGCTGCAACTTTAAACCTCATCAGAGCATTCTGTCATGGAGGTTTTGCAGATCTTAAGAATGTTCACAATTGGAATTTAGGTTTCATTAAAAACTCACCTGAATTAAAAAGATTTAAAGAATTAGAAGATAATATTGCAAATGCATTAGCTTTCATGGATGCATGTGGAATTAATTCAGATTTTAATAGAAGATTAAAAACTGTAAACTTCTGGACATCACATGAAGCATTATTACTTCCTTTTGAAGAAACAATGACAAGAACAGACTCTACAACAGGAGAAAATCATGACACATCTGCTCACTTCGTTTGGATTGGGGATAGAACAAGACAACTGGATGGTGGCCATGTTGAGTTTTGTAGAGGTATAGAAAATCCAATAGGAATTAAATGCGGACCTACCTTAAAGGCTGATGATTTAATTGATCTTTGTAACAGAATAAATCCTAAGAATGAAAAAGGTAAAATCACATTAATATCAAGATTTGGTGCAGATAATGTTTCAAAATTTTTACCAAAATTAATCAGAGCAATAAAAAAAGAAGGTTTAAATGTAATTTGGTCGTGCGATCCTTGTCATGGAAATACAGTAAAAGCTGCTACAGGATTTAAAACAAGACCATTTAACAGCGTGTTAAAAGAAGTTAAAAATGTTTTTGCATGTCACCAAAGCGAAGGAAGTTACGCTGGTGGTTTACATATAGAATTGACTGGTCAAGATGTTACAGAATGTATTGGTGGAGCACAAAAGATATCTGAAAAAGACTTGTCATCAAGATATCATACGCATTGTGATCCAAGACTAAATGCAAACCAAGCTTTAGAATTAGCTTTCTTGATTTCAGATGAGATTAAAAAGAATAGCTCTTATTCTAAAAACGCAGATAGAGCGGCATCTTAAGACATTGTAAAATTTTAAATATCTAATACTTTAAAATCATGAATGCTTCAGAAAAAGTAAATTTTATTTCTAACTGGATTAAAGATTATGTAAATAATATGCCTAATAAGGCAGAGTCATTAGTTATAGGAATTTCTGGAGGAATAGATTCGTCAGTTTCTAGTACATTAAGTGCAATGACAGGTTTAAAAACTATTGTTTTATCAATGCCAATCAAACAGAAATCACATCAACATGATTTAAGTTTAAAGCATCAAGAGTGGTTAGTTAAAAATTTTAAAAATGTTGAGGCACACACTATCAATTTAGATGAGTTGTTTTTGGCTTTTAGTTCTAGTCTATCAAATTTTGATAATGAACATGGAATGGCGAATTCTAGAGCTAGATTGAGAATGACAACGCTTTATCAAGTTGCTGCAGCTAATAAAGGAATAGTAGTTGGAACAGGAAATAAAGTTGAAGATTTTGGTGTTGGGTTTTATACAAAATATGGAGACGGTGGGGTAGATATATCTCCTATAGCTGATTGTAATAAAACAGAAGTTTGGGAGCTTGGAAAAGAGCTTGGAATTTTAAAAGAAATTATTGATGCAGCCCCTACGGATGGATTATGGGACGATGGAAGAACTGATGAAGGTCAACTTGGACTAAAATATGAAGAATTAGAAGAAGCTATGGACAACCCTAATTCAGCTAATCGAGCTAAATACGAAACTATTAGAAAACAAAATTTGCATAAAATGGAGCCAATTCCTGTATGCAAAATTCCAAATTAATCAAATAGATTCACAAATCTATTTTTTAAGTATATTCCTAAAATAATGAGTAAAGATATTTTTTTAACAAATAATCTAACAAATAAAAAAGAGAAGTTTGTTCCATTAGATAAAAATAATATTAGAATGTACGTGTGTGGTCCAACTGTTTATGACGATCCTCATATTGGGAACGCAAGACCAATAGTTGTATTTGATATTCTTTTTAAAATTTTTAAAAAAA
>CACDQB010000037.1 GCA_902554795.1 uncultured Pelagibacteraceae bacterium
TAGAAGCTATGAATGTAAATCAAAGATTTTTTATGTTGTTACCTTTAATTCATAGTGAGGAAATTAGTGATCATGAAATGGCATATTACTTATTAAATAAATATTTAAGAGAGCACGAAGGATACAATGAAATAAAAAAATTTTGGCAAGATCATACAAAAGCAATCAGACAATTTCATAGATATCCTCATAGAAATGAAATTTTAGGAAGAGAGTCTACTGAAGAAGAATTAGAATTCTTAAAAGGTCCAAACTCTTCTTGGTAAAATGAATTTAGAATTTATTTTCAAAGTTATAGATAAAGATGAATGGCAAAAGGCCAAAAAATCTGGAACTTATGGTGGGTCAGAAAAAGATCTTAAAGATGGATATATTCACTTTTCTGAAGAGGATCAGGTAGAGGAAACTTTAAATAAACATTATCCAAAAAAAGAAAATCTAGTTTTGTTAAGAGTAAATGCTTTTAAGCTTGAACATTTATTGTGGGAGCAGGCATCAAATGGGGATATGTATCCTCATTTATATTCATCTTTAGATACTAGCACAGTTGTTGATGAATATGAGTTACCATTGAATGAAGACGGAAGACATGAGCTTCCTGAGATTTTAAAAAAGTATCAGTTCAGTCGTCCAAGATAATTAACCATTATTACACCAATAATAATTAAAATAATTCCAATTATTCCATAAAGATTAGGTACTTGATTAAATTTTAATACCGCAAAAAGAACAACTCCAGTTACTGTTAAGCCGCTATAGGTTGCGTAAGCAAAACCAACAGGAAGAGCGTGCATAGCTTTTGCAATTGAAAACATTGTAATACACATAAACAATATACACAAAATAGATGGTGTTAGTTTAGTAAAACCTTCTGAGATTTTAGCAAAACTATTTGAAGCGATACCAAAAGAAATACCTATAGCTAAAAATAAATATCCTAATAAAGGTTTCATAATTATTCTTTTGATGCAATTTTATTAACTAAAGGCCTCATTAAAGGAGCTAATGTAAATGCAGCAATTAAAGCAATTGGATAAGCAAACATTATTGAATATCCCCATCTAAAAAAGAAACCATCTGAAACACCTGTATTAACAGCCACAACAACACCACTCATTATAACACTCATACCTAAGGACATTAAAATCATAAATAAGGGTTGTGCATATTTTTTATTAATCATAATTAATTATTACCTAACAGGTTGACCATTAAAACACCAACGATAATAAAAGCTAAACCAATTAATGAATATAAATTAGGCACTTGATTAAATCTAATAATGCCTACGACAACAGTTGCTATAATTGTTAAACCTGCAAAGGAAGCATAAGTTATTCCCATTGGAATATTTTTCATTACCAATGAAAGAGCATACATGCACAAAACAATGGTTATTGCAGTAATTATACTTGGAACAAGGAGAGTAAATCCTTCGGCACTTTTAGCAAAACTATTTGAGGTAACACCCAGGAAAACAGCCACACCTAAAAATAAATATGAAGTTGTAAGACTCATGTCGAGACTCTAAATGAATTTAAGAAGAATATATAGAATTATTTAAGAGACCATTTAATTGCATCTTCCATTCTATCATCTCCCCAAAAGAGTTCATTTTTTACAATAAAAGATGGGCTGCCAAATATTTTATTTTCACGAGCTGAGTTTGTGTTTTCGTTATATTTTGTTTCTATATCTGAAGATTTTGCTTCAGAGACAATTTGATCTTTATTCAATTTTAATTCTGAACAAACTTCAGAAATACCAGGTTCGATCGCTGGTTCTTTACCTTCCTGAAACCATTTCTTATAAGTAAGAATAACAAATTTTTCTCCCCAACCCTTTTTAAATCCAAGGATTGCAATTTGGTTCGCTAAATCAAATTCTGATAATGGATAGGGTACTGGTGTTTTAGCAAAAAAACCGTAACCTTTAGCTCTTCTTTCAATATCTCTCCACATGTAATTAACTTTATTCATTTTATCCTTTGGAAATGGGATATTGTTCATCTCTTTCATGATTGCTCTTACTGAAAAAGGTTTCCAATTAAATTTTACTTGATGTTGTTTTTCAACATCAAGTATTCTGGTTACGGATAGATAGGTGTATGTGCTTCCTATCGAAAAATAAAAATCAATTTCACTCACTTATTTTGGCATTGGTGTAGCACCAGTTTCTAAACTAACAATTTTTCCATTGTCATATTTATAAACTGCCATTACTGCCTCAACATTTCCATCATTAAAAGTTACAAAGGCATGATGAATACCAACTTCGTCATTTTCATAAACAATTCTAACCTTATCTTGATTGATATCACCACTCATTGCCCATTTGATAACATCACTTTTGGTTAAAACATTTCCCGACTTGTGCATTGTGAATTTAAAATTGTCATGCAAAAGTTCATTCATTGCAGCTTCATCTTTATTTTTTAATGCAGCACTATATTTTTCTAATATAGACATTTTTTCTCCTGTTAATAAATTTAATAATTAAAGTCTAGCAGAGTTAATCGAACATGTGGAGTCTCTCTTTGACTTATACTTTAGCTAATTCGTAAATTTCATAACCAGCCATTACTTCATCAAATACAGGTTTTGAAACTGGATTTGATCCATCCATAAATGAATGAAGTGCTGCCATGTCGTGAACTACAATTTTAAACATTACAGTTGATTTATCTGGTGAAACACTTGCAATTGTTTTAGTAACATCTGCAACTTTTTTTCTTTCAGCCATACCTTCATCTGATTGCATGAAGCCCATAAATTTTTCAAAGGCTCCTTCTTTTAGTTTTCCTACTACCAATATATCTTTCATTTTTTTTCTCCTTTTTTTTTAGTATATCCCTGATCTAACTAATTTATCAATTTCACCTTTAGAATTAGGGATTAATTTATAGATAAAACTATCACATTCTTTTGTGATATTTTCCTCGTATGGTTTACCGTAACGCTCATCAACAATCTTTATTAGTTCCTTATTAAGGTTATCTTCGTTCACACCTTCTTTAACCAAGTAAGAACTTAAAAATTTCTTAGCAGCGAAAGAATGCACAATTTTATCTAATTCTAGTTCGGCCTGTGGAATCATACTATTTGAATAGTAAATTCCTGCACATCCAATTGTTTTCTTTTTTTGGTCTTCAGTTAAATGACCATCTGCAAAACAAACCATTGGAGTAAACAATATTACTAAATAACAAAGTGTTTTTTTCATAATTATTTTACTATTTTTTTAATGTATAAGTGCCCCTGTAATAATTCGTTGCATGAATTTTACCTTCCTGAGCAGGCTTAATTTGTGTGTAACCCGTAGTTCCACTGCATTCGATACCTTCATATCTACCTGTACCACTGATACATTTAAAAGTTCCTTCCATTGAGTAACCTAATTTTATTTCATAATAAATTATTGCTGTGTCACCATTTATAAACATTATTTTACAGTGACCCATTTCAAAACCTTTACCTGGAATAGTTCCTGCACCTATACAATGATGTGATGAATTATCACCAAACGAAGTACCTTCAATTGCATTAAATCCACTTAGACCTTCATATGTAAAAGTCATGATGTTACCTTTTTCATCTACAATAGCTTTAGCATCGCCAACAAAAAAACCAGCAAGACTAATTTTTCCACTATGACCATCTGCAAATGATACTGAAGACATTGACATTAATGTAAAAATTAATGTTAGTATTATTTTTCTCATAATATTCCTTTCCGAATAATTGAACCGTAACCAAAGACTCTTACATTTTTATTGCGGAGTCTCTTGTGTTTATATCGCGCGACAGATATGCAGTTTAAGACTGTAAAAATCGTTGAATTAATTGTTTTAATTAATTTTAATTTTTGATAACATTTTACTATGATCGAAAAATTTAATGGAATTTTTTATTTAATTGTATTCCTGGTACATTTTATTGTTTTTGCTGTTTATGCATACCAGACAGTTTTTGCTACAAAGAAATTTTTAGATAAATTTGGCATCGACGATACAGGTGCAGGAATGACAAGATTTTTTGGATCATTATTTATTGGAGCTGTGGCTATGGCTATATGGGTTGGCTTTATTAGACCAGATGGTCTTCAAGGAACATGGGCATTTTTTAATTTAGTATTTTTACAAAACCTGTCAGCTTTTATTGTTGGTATATACAATATTAAAATCAACAAGTTAGGTCATACACCACAAACATCTAATGAAGGAATTATTGCACCAGGTATTTTAACTTTGTTAAGTGCAATACTTTGTTTCGGATTAGCAGATAAAATTTATATCTAAAACCAATTAGGTACTGGTAGACCTTTTTCTTCTAAGAATTTTTTATTGAACATTTTGGTTGCGTATTTATCACTTCTATCACAAAGAATGGTTACGATAGTTTTACCAGGACCCAATTCTTTACCCATTCTTATTGCACCTGCTATATTTATCCCACAACTTGTACCTAAACTTAAACCTTCATTTTGAATTAAATCATAAAGTATAGGTAATGCCTCATGATCATCTATTGAATATGCATCATCGATTTTAGCTTCACCAAAATTGGCTGTTACTCTACTTGAACCAATTCCTTCAGTAATTGATCCACCTTCTGATTTTAGTTCACCATTCTTTATATAATTATAAAGTGCCGAACCTTTTGGATCAGATAAATAAATTTTTATATCTTTATTCTTTTCTTTAAGAGCATTACTGACACCTGAAATAGTTCCACCTGTTCCAGAAGAACATACAAACCCATCTACTTTTCCTTCAGTTTGTTCCCAAATTTCTTGTCCTGTCCCTTCATAATGACCTTTAGCATTTGCTGTATTATCGAATTGATTAGCCCAAATTACACCGTTATTATTTGTTGGTCTTAATTCATCCGCAAGTCTTGCTGCCACCTTAACAAAATTGTTATCATCTTTATAAGGTTTAGGCGGCACTAATCTTAATTCAGTTCCAAGATTTCTAAGCAAATCTTTTTTCTCTTGAGTTTGGTTGTCATTCATTACAATGATTGTTTTATAGCCTAAAGAATTTCCTAAAAGTCCTAAACCAATTCCAGTGTTACCTGCTGTTCCTTCAACAACTGTTCCACCTTTAGCAATTAATTTTTTTTCTTGAGCATCTTTAATTAATGCAAGAGCAGCTCTATCTTTTACTGATCCTCCTGGATTTAAAAATTCTGCTTTTCCATAAATATTGCATCCAGTAATTTCTGAAGCAGCTCTAAGTTTAATTAATGGAGTATTTCCTATTCCTGAAATAAAATCGTTTTGTATGTTATTCATTATCTGATTTTTTATCACTATCAGGTGTAATACCATAAGGTTTAAATTCACTATCAGCAATTCCAACACTTCTTGCTGGAATTCCAACCATCACAGCATTTTCTGTAACGTCTTTAGTGATTACTGCATTAGCTCCTATTCTTGCACCTTTACCAACTATTACAGGACCTAATACTTGTGCACCTGAACCAATTACCACATCTTCATTTATTGTAGGATGTCTTTTCATATTACGTTGATCATTTGAATTTATACTAGGTGCAATTCCACCTAATGTAACCATATGGTAAATAGTTACATTATCACCAATCTCAGACGTTTCTCCAATCACAACTCCCATTCCATGATCGATAAATAAATTTTTTCCAATTTTTGCATTTGGATGAATTTCAATTCCTGTCAAGAATCTTGAAAATTGGGAAATGATTCTTGCAATTAAATGAAATTTTGCTGTACTAAAAAAATTAGCTATTCTATGAAAGAATACTGCTTTCACTCCTGGGTAAGTTAATATTAAACTTAATTTAGATTTTGCCGCAGGATCTCTATCAATTATTGATTGTAAAAAATCGCTCATTATTATTTTTTTTTGATTTTGTGTTAAAAACAGGCTTTATATAGTGATTAATTTATTATATTAAAGGTTTTATTATGTACAAAAATACTAATTGTTTTCATTTAGCAATACCTTGTGGTGATTTAGAAGTAGCAAAGAAATTTTATAGCGAAACTCTAGGCTGTAGATTAGATAATTCTGCACAAGAATGGGCTGATGTTGATTTTTGGGGTAATGAACTAACACTTCACAAAAGTGAACATAAACTAGACAATGAAAGAC
Source organism: uncultured Pelagibacteraceae bacterium (assembly GCA_902554795.1). Lineage (GTDB taxonomy): Bacteria > Pseudomonadota > Alphaproteobacteria > Pelagibacterales > Pelagibacteraceae > Pelagibacter. The sequence continues at coordinate 6,134 of CACDQB010000037.1, forward strand.
ATGATGTAGATATGGGTAATGTATCAGTTCCTCATTTTGGAGTTCATCTATCTAGAAAAGATTTTGATGCTCTTAAACAAAGATTAAAGGATAGTGGTACTAAATATTATGATGAGCCCTATCTAAGATTTAAAGGTACTAAATACGAACAAGAAACATTTTTTGTAAAAGATCCAAACGAAAATATTTTAGAAATAAAAACTCTTACTTCAAACCCAGACTAGTTCTTTATAATAATTCTAATATACACTGTAATAATTACACATCAATTTTCTTTGACTCGATATCTCAATTCGCGTTAAGCTTAATTTATAAATTTATAAGGAGATAATATGAGAATGATTAAAACTACACTTGTAGCCGGATTAATCTCAATTTTAGCAATGTTCTCTGCACAAGCAGAAAAGGTTAAAATTGGAGATCCAGGCTGGACAGGTGCTACAGCTATTGCAAATTTATTAGCAGCAGTTGTTACAGATAAAATGGGTGGAGAGGCTGAGCTTGTTCCAGGAAATAACACTGCAATTTATGCAGCGATTGATAGAGGAAAAGGCGAGATTGATGTACATCCTGATATTTGGTTACCAAACCAAGAAGCTTATACAAATGATTTAGTTCCAAAAGGAACTTTAAAATTAAGCAGCAAACCTTATGAAGGAAACCAAGGTTATTGTGTTTCTCAACAGTTTGCAAAAAAAATGAACATTACAGCAATTGAAGACTTAGCAAGACCAGAAGTTGTTAAAGCTATGGATAGTGATGGCAATGGAAAAGGTGAGTTTTGGATTGGTGCTGATGGTTGGGCTTCTGCAAATGTAAACCAAGTTAAATTAAGAGACTATGGTTTATATGATGCTGGTATTGAAGCAGTTAGAGCTGCTGAAGCAGTTAAAAATGCAAGAGTACTAGACTCAATCAAAAAAGGTGAAGGTTATGCATTCTATTGTTACAAACCTCATGCAATTTGGGGAATGGCTGACGTAGTAATGTTAACAGAACCAAAATATGATCCTGCTAAATATAAAATGATTCAACCTAAAGCAGATGCTGATTGGTATAAAAAATCTTATGTTGCATCTAAAGATGCTCTTAAGCAAATCCAAATCGGTTGGGCTACTTCTTTAGAGAGTCAATCACCAGCGATTGTAGAATTCTTCAAGAATTTTCAATTAACAGCTGATGATGTTTCTGCAATGGCTTATGCAGTTTCAGTTGAGAAAAAAGATCCAGCTGCTGTTGCTAGAGCTTGGATGGAAGCAAATAAATCAACTGTAGACGGTTGGTTAGGATTATAATCTAAATTAAATTTTATACTCGGCAATTTAAGATTGCCGAGTATATTTTCCTATAATAAAAAACAAAATGGATTCATCGAGTTCAGCTATAAAAATTGAAAATGTTTGGAAAGTATTTGGTAATACTTCTCCCGAAGCATTAGATGCAATTCAAAATAAAGGAATTTCAAAAACAGAAGCTTTAGAAGAATATAATTCAGTGATTGGTGTATCAGATGTTTCATTTGATGTTAATCAAGGAGAAATATTTTGTGTGATGGGTTTATCTGGTAGTGGAAAATCTACATTAGTTAGACAT
>CACDQB010000038.1 GCA_902554795.1 uncultured Pelagibacteraceae bacterium
ATTTCTGGGATGATTTATCAAAATCAGATAAATTAAAAAAAATTTCCACTTTTTTAAGTGATTTTCAAAATAATGAGGAATTACTAGAATATTTTGATCTTTTTAACTCAAATTTATCAAAAAAAACTTTGAATTCTTATTTAAAAAGTGTAAGTAACCCATAATTATGGCTGTACCAAAACGAAAACAAACCCCTTCCAGAACAGGGATGAGAAGAGCTCAAACAATGAAATTTTCAACTAAAAATATAGTTGAAGATAAAAAATCAGGTGAATACAGGCTATCTCATCATTTAGACCTTAAAACTGGTATGTATAAGGGAAGACAAGTTTTAGACCCAAAAGAATAGTATATTATAATCTATTAAAATGTCAGATTTGATTAAAATTGCAGTAGATGCAATGGGTGGTGATGGTTCACCAAAGAAAATAATAGACGGTATTATTTTAAATCATTCTACTAATAAAAATAATTTTTTTAAAATTTTTGGAGACAAAAATAAAATAGATCCATTAATTAGAGGCAAAATATCTGCAGAATTTTTTGAATTAATCCATACTGAAAAAAAAATTGAAAGCACTGATAGTCCTCTAGAGGGTGCAAAAAGAGGGAAAGACACTAGTATGTGGCTTGCCATTCAAAGTGTTAAAGATAGACAAGCAGATATAGTTATTTCAGCAGGTAACACAGGTGCATTGTTAGTTGTATCGAAATTGAATTTAAAAATGATAGAAAATATAGACAAACCAGCTTTATCTGCTTTATGGCCAAATAAAAAGGGTATGAGTGTTGTATTGGATTTAGGTGCCAACATTGAATGTAGTTCTAAAAATTTATTAGACTTTTCAATTATGGGAGCTTCATTATATACTTCACTATATCCAAATGACAAACCAAACGTAGCATTATTAAATATTGGTTCAGAAGAATTAAAAGGAAATGAGACCATCAAAGAAACTTATCAATTATTAAATGAAAAAAAATCAGATAATTATAACTTTGCTGGTTACATTGAGGGAAATCATCTTATGGATGGAGAGGTTAATGTAATAGTTTCAGACGGTTTTACAGGAAACGTTGCATTAAAAACAGCAGAGGGTACTGCGAATTTTATAACCAGTGAATTAAAAAAAGCGATGACAGGAACATTAATAGGTAAAATTTCATCTTTATTAAATATATCAAACTTAACAAAATTTAAGAAAAGGCTAGATCCAAGACTATATAATGGAGCAATTTTTATTGGATTAGACTCTCCAGTTGTTAAAAGCCATGGTGGAACTGACTATATTGGCTTTTCTAACTCTCTAGATGTTTGTCATAGAATTGTAAAAGGTAATTTGATAGAAAAGATTAAGCAAAATATTTAATATGAGAATTAATTTAACTAAAAAAGACTTAGTTAATTTGGTTTATATGCAGCTTGGTTTTTCAAAACAAATATCAGAAAATTTAATTGAGGATTTTTTATCAACTATAGTTACAAATATCAAAAACGAAAAAAAATTAAAATTATCTAAATTTGGAACATTTTCTATTAGAAAAAAAAAATCTAGGATTGGAAGAAACCCAAAAACTAAAGAAACAAAAGTAATTTCAAGCAGAGATGTCGTATTGTTTAAGCCATCAAAGGAATTTAAGGAATTTGTTAATTTAAAGGATAATGGATAAATCAAATAGCGCTTACAAAACTATTGGTGAAGTAGCTAGAATATTAAATCTTAAATCAAATGACAAAGGAGCTTTACCGACACATGTCATTAGATTTTGGGAAACTCAATTTAAACAAATTAAACCAAAGATATTAAATTCTAATAGAAGATATTATGATGAGAAAACAATAAATCTTCTTAAAAAAGTTAAATTTTTACTTAAAGATCAAGGTATGACAATAAAGGGTGTAAAAAAAATATTAAATAATGAAGATTCTTTAAAGCTTGACGAAATTGCAGATAAATCTATAAGGACTAAAAATTTAAGAAATAAGTTATTAAAAATTTCTAATAAATTAAAAGAATTAAAAAAATGGCAAAAAAAACGCACGTTAAAGTAAGAATGGTCCCAGAGGTTAAACCAGATAGCCCTTACTTCTATTATGTAAAAAAACCTGCTGGAGGTGAGAAGGCCAAAGTTAAACTTTCAGCAAAAAAATACAATCCGGATACTAGAAAACACGAAATGTTTGTGGAAAAAAAGCTTCCACCACACAGTAAGTAATTATTTTTTTTTAAAGTTTCTCTTTTCGTAATCAATATAGGACAAAATCATATTTTTCCATATACGATTAGTAATTTTAGGATCAATCTTTAGTTTTTTAGATTTTGAGTGAATTTTTTTAAGTATAAAATTGATACGCTTTTTATCTACTATTTCTTTTTTAAATTCTTTTAGCTTTAAAACTTCTTTTACAAGATTTGTTCTATATTTAATTAAAGATAATAACTTATTATCTAACTTATCCAATTTAGATCTTATTATTTCTAATTTTTTTTTGTTTTTAGGCGACATTTAATTTATTGGTTTAATTAATAATTATTATATTTATTTAATCATGTACAGTCAGAATTATTCTTTAAATTCTCAATTAAAAATATGGATGATCACTTTATTAGTGATGATCGTGCTTATTATTTTAGTAGGGGGTCTAACTAGATTAACTGACTCTGGACTATCTATTACTAGTTGGGAACTTTTTATTGGCTCATTACCCCCTTTAACAAATGATAAATGGATAGAATATTTTGATCTCTATAAAACAATACCTGAATTTAAAGAGCAAAATTTTAATATGACTTTAAATGAATTTAAAATTATTTTTTGGTGGGAATGGGCGCATCGTCAATTGGGAAGATTAATTGGTCTAACTGTTCTTTTTCCAATGATCTATTTTACAATTAAAAATGGTTTTTGGATTTTAAAAGAATATTCAATTATTTTTTTCTTAGTGTGCTTTCAAGGATTCATTGGATGGTACATGGTATCAAGTGGATTAATTGATAGAATTGATGTTAGTCATTATAGATTATCACTACATTTATTTATAGCTTTTGTAATTTTATCATTAGTTTTTTGGAAATTTTTAAAACTCACAAATATAAAAATTAATAAAGTAAATATTCAATTAAACTCTATTAAATTCTTTTTTATATTGTTGTTTTTACAATTAATAATTGGAGCATTTGTTTCTGGAATGGATGCAGGAAAAATTTACAATACTTGGCCTTTGATGGGCTCATCATATTTCCCGGATGACAGTGCATTCAATGATTTGTTTAATTTCACAGTCTTTGATGATCAATCACTTGTTCAATTTATTCATAGAAATTTAGCTTATTTAATAGTTGTATTGTATTTTTACATTCTTTTTTTTGTTTTAAAAAATGGAAATCTTAATTTAAGAATTCCAATTTTTGTTATTGGAATTAGTTTATTATTTCAAATTGTTTTGGGAGTTCTAACGATTTTATCTGGAGTAAAAATGCTCTATGCATCTCTACACCAGATAAATTCTATTTTAATAATACTTTCAACTTTGTATTTTCTTTATATTACAAAATATAAAGAGGATATTTATTAGTTTCTAGTGGTAGACATTAAAACCTCGAATTAGCTTACAGCTTTTAAATTACCCTTTGAAGATTTATTCAATGCTTGATCAAGATCCTCAATAATATCATCGATGTGTTCAATACCGATACAAAGTCTTACATAACTTTGGGTGACACCTGATGCAGCTAGTTCTTTCTCATTTAATTGACTATGAGTTGTACTTGCCGGATGAATTGCTAAACTTCTAGCATCACCAATATTAGCTACGTGATAGAACATTTTTAAAGACTCGATAAATTTTTTACCAGCTTCAATTCCACCTTTAAGCTCGATACCAATCATTGGTCCATTTCCACCTTTAAGATATTTTTTTGCTCTATCGGCAATGGGTTTATCGTGCTCTGTAGAATAAATAACTTTTGTAACTTCTTTATGTTTTTTAAGAAAATCAACAACATACTCGGCGTTAGCACAATGTTGTCTCATTCTTAAAGCAACCGTTTCAAGTCCTTGTATTATTGCAAAAGCATTATCTGGAGCCAGAGCTGATCCCAAGTCTCTCAATAAACAAACTCTTGCTCTAACAGCGAAGGGAACATTAGCACCAGTTAATTCTGGAACAGCTTTTCCCCAAACAACACCGCCATAACTTGCATCTGGTTCGTTAAATAATGGTTGTCTCTTAGGATCTGCAGTCCAATCAAAGTTACCACTATCAACTATACTTCCTGCAACTGCTGTACCATGCCCCCCTATATATTTTGTAAGTGAGTGAATTACTACTGCAGCTCCGTGTTCAATCGGTTTGCATATTACTGGTGCAGCTGTGTTATCCATGATTAATGGTATATTATATTTCCTTCCAATATCAGAAACTTCCTTAATTGGAAAAACTCTTAAATATGGATTGGGTAGAGTTTCACCATAAAAAGCTCTAGTTTTTTCATCTATTAACTTCTCAAAATTTTCAGGATTACTTGGGTCTGCATATCTTATTTCTATACCAAGCTTACTAAGTGTATGTGTGAATAAAGATACCGTTCCACCATAAAGGTCAGTTGAGCTAACTATATTGTCTCCTGTTTGAGCAACATTTAGTACAGCAAAAGTTGAGGCAGTTTGTCCTGAAGAAACAGTTAAGCATGCAAGTCCTCCCTCAAGAGCAGCTACTCTTTTTTCCAACACATCATTTGTTGGGTTCATTATACGAGTATAGATGTTACCAAATTCTTTAAGAGCAAAAAGGTTGGCAGCGTGCTCTGTGTTGTTAAATTGGTATGATGTTGTCCTATAAATTGGAACAGCCACTGCGTTCGTCGCTGGATCACTCCTATAGTCACCACCATGTATGGCAATAGTTTCAGGGTTATTTCTTTTTTTAGTCATTTTACTCCTTTTTTAGTGCTTCAACATTATGTTAGGCGCACAATACAGTTCAAATGCCTACCGATTATATCAATTTTATGAAATTTCCTTTTTAGCAGTTATAAGCCCGCAATAGGATCAAATCGGCAACTGTTTTTTAGCATATTAGGTACATATTTCAAGCTAAATATAAAATTGACTTTGTAATTATTAATAGTATTAATCCTCGCACAATGACAAAATTCACTAAAAAAGACCAATTAAATTCATCTTGGTATGAAATAGACGCGAAGAATGCAGTAGTTGGAAGATTAGCAACTGTTGTTTCCAATATCATAAGAGGTAAGAACAAAACTACATACACTCCTCATATGGATGATGGTGACTTTGTTGTTGTTAAAAATATTGAACAAGCAAAATTTACTGGAAAAAAATTTCAAGATAAAAAATATTACAGACACACTGGTCATCCAGGTGGAATTAAAGTTACAACACCTGAGAAACTTCATGAAAAAAAACCTGGAGAAACTTTAAAGATGGCAGTTAAAAGAATGTTACCCGGCGGAGTATTGGGGAGAAAACAATTAACAAAATTAAAAATTTATGCAGGAAATGAACATCCGCATTCAGCACAAAATCCGACTGTAATAGAGTTAGATAAATTAAACAGTAAAAATATAGCTAGAAACTAAGATGGAAAATACTCAATCAGCATCAAAATCTCCAAAATTAAAATTAGATTTTAAAGATAGTAAATACGCTACTGGTAGAAGAAAAACATCAATTGCAAAAGTTTGGTTAAAGAAAGGTTCTGGCAAAATTTATGTAAATGGTAAATTATTTAGTGATTATTTTGCTGACGAAACTCATAAAATGCAAATTACAAGACCTTTTGAGATTATTAATCAGGCCACTGATTTTGATGTAAGATGCAGTGTAAAAGGAGGAGGACCTACAGGCCAAGCAGGGGCTATGGTTCACGGTATTTCAAAAGCTTTAGTATTATTTGATGAAAATCTAAAAGCCACCTTAAAAACAGAGAAACTTACTACCAGAGACTCAAGAGCAGTTGAAAGAAAAAAACCTGGTAGAAGAAAAGCTAGAAGAAGCTTCCAATTCTCTAAAAGATAATTTTTTTTTAATTATTAACTGTTATAATAAAAAATGCCTAAGCTTAACGCGTTAGTTGCTGGATCAACTGGATATATTGGTGTTCAATTAATTAAATTATTAGTTAAACACAAATATATTAATATTAAATACCTTTGTGGTAACTCTTCTGTGGGTAAACACGTCAAATTTTATGATAAATCTTTAACTAAATATAAATTACCAAAAATTTTAAAATTTAATAAAAAATTATTAAAAGACGTTCATATTATTTTTACAGCACTTCCAAATGGTGAAGCACAGGATATATCTAAACATTTAAGCAAAAATCATACTCTAATAGATCTTGCTGCAGATTTTAGATTAGAAAAAGCTTCTGATTATTTAAAGTGGTATAAACAAAAACATCGAGCAACTAATTTAATAAAAAAAAGTATTTATTTACTTCCTGAAATTAATAGAAAAGAGATTAAAAAATATAATATTATTTCATGCCCAGGATGTTATCCGACATCAATATTGCTTCCTCTATTTCCTTTATTTAAGAAAAATTTAATTAAATTTAATAATATTATAATTGATTCAAAATCTGGATATTCAGGAGCTGGTAGAGGAGTTCACAAAAAGTATAAAGATAAAAATCTATATGAATCTTTAAGTGCATATGGAGTTGGTTTTCATCGTCACAATTCTGAAATAAATCAAATGTTAAGAAAATTTACTAAGAAAAAATTTCAATTTAGTTTTACTCCTCACTTATCACCAATGTTTAGAGGCATTCTGAGTACTATATATGTTGATTTAGAAAAAAATATTTCACAAACAAAAGTGTTAAAAACATTAATTAGTTTTTATAAAAATGAAAGTTTTGTAAAAATATTAAAGTCTGGCACATTGTTAAGCACTAATGACGTAATAAATACTAACAATTGTTATATTTCAGTGTGCAAATCTAAATATAGTAATAAAATAATCATTCTATCTGCTATTGATAATTTGATTAAGGGTGGGGCAGGTCAAGCAGTACAAAATTTAAATAATAGATTTAATTTTCCTGAAAAGACTGGATTAAAATGAGAAAATTTATAATAATTTTTTTTTCATTAATATTAGCCAATTGTTCTTTAAACAAAGATTCTCAATATTGGACAGAAAATTCTATTGAAAATAAAAATAATCAAAAAAAAATAAATCAAATATTAAAAAAAGCAGACGATATAACGTCAATGACATTAGAGGAGTATGAGATTTATATAGATGACTATACAAAAAAAAGT
>CACDQB010000039.1 GCA_902554795.1 uncultured Pelagibacteraceae bacterium
TTTCTTCAGTAAAATCTCCTTGAATTTGAACACTATTACCTATGGGCTCCATTTTTTTTAAATCTATCGATATCAATTTTCCGCTTTTAGCTGCTTTAAGAGCATATTGCGACCAGCTTCCTGGGGCTGCACCAATATCAATTACTGATAATCCGCCTTTAAAAATTTTAAATTTTTCATCAATTTCAATTAATTTGTAAGCTGATCTAGCGCGATACCCGTCCACTTTGGACTGTCTTACATAGATATCTCTACGCTGCTTATTAACCCAGTTCTTGGATATTTTATTTTTTTTTCAATTAGTTATTAAATCTTAAACTTTTATTTAAAATTTTACCTGTGAGAGTTTGAATATCTATTTTAATATTCTTGTTTAATCTCATATCTTCGTTATCTTTCCAGATACCAGCAGCTAAATGCATAATTCCAATTTTATAATTAGGTAAATAAGGCTCTACCCATGTATCTTTATCTTCATCAAACTTTGGCAAAAGATTGCTAGTAATCCAATTACAGTTTAAAGGAAGAAATTCAGTTTCGACGTTATCAACATAAACGGACACATTCATCGCTAATTGTTCAGAGCCAAATATTTCTCCGCCTTTAAGTGTTTGCTTTAAGTTTTCCTGCCATGTATTCCAACATATTGAATTTTTTTCTAATGAAAAAACACCAATATTAATATGAGGAGCAAAGGCTAACTTTCTAGCTTTTTCTAAACTAATATTAGATTTCATTGCGTGTTTAAAATTTTGAGATTTAATAATTGCTAGCTTTCCAAATAACCAACTTACTCTGGAAGTAATCTTGTAACCTGGTCCGATAGTTTGTGTAATTCCTAATTTACCATTTTCACACGCTTTAAAATAAAGCTCAACAGATTGCCAATCATTGACCCAAGCATCACAATCAATCCATAAATATTTTTCATAGCTTGGAAAATATTTGGGTAAAAAAGCCCTAGATACTTGGCTCTTTAACCATTCACGCCCTTTGATTTTACTATCTGGAACTTTTATATCCCATTCTGCTGATTTTATTTCATCTACTTTTGATGATAATTCTGTCTTTTGATCCTCTGATAGACCAGCATCCAAAATACATATTGCAACTTCAGAGCTCTCTTTAAATCTTTTTATAGAGTCTATTAACTCATTTAATAAAAGGAAATAATTTGAATCAGCTAATGATACAATAACATTTTTTTTCATCACAAAATATCTTCAAGATCATCATCTTCATCTTTATAATTATGATCTTCGTTTTGTTTTTTTAATTTTTGATAATGAAAAAAACTAATTGGAAGCATACCTAAGTATATAATTGCACTAATAGATATAACGTTAAATGGATATATTAAAAGTAATCCAAAAAATAAAACTATTCCAAATAAAAGAAAAATAGTTGCTTTTCTTTGAATTACGATTTTTTTAAAAGAATAACTTGGAAATTTACTAATCAGTAGTAGAGATGTTACAATAAAAAAAAAATGGAACAACAATATTATAATTTATATTTATAAAATCGAAGCTTGTAAGACTAAAAATTAATGGAGTTAGAACTAAGATGCCTCCTGCTGGAGATGGAACCCCTTCAAAAAAATTATCTCTCCAAGAAGGTGCTTGACCTGTATTTACGTTGAAACGAGCTAAACGTAATGCAACACAAATTACATATATTAAACATAGCAACCAACCAAATCTTCCTAATGTATTTAGTTTCCAGAAATACATAATAAATGCTGGGGCTACTCCAAAACTTATCATATCTGTTAAAGAATCTAGTTCTTTACCAACTTTTGATGTCCCTTTAATTAATCTTGCTATTCTTCCATCTAATCCATCTATAAGAGCAGCAAACATAATTGCTATAATTGCAAATTCAAATTTTCCATCTAATGCAAATCTGATTGATGACAAACCTATACAAACCCCAATAAGAGTTAGCATGTTAGGTAAAATCACTCTTGCGTTTGTTTTTTTATCTGTAACAATTTTTAAATTGTTTTTTGGCTGTTCCATAAATTAATTTTTAGCCAGCAGTGTTTCTCCTGAAATTGCTGTTTGACCAACTTTAACTAGTGGTTCGTAATTTTCATAATAAACGTCTGCTCTACTCCCAAATCTAATCATTCCAATTCTATCACCTTGATTTAATTCCTGATTTTTATTTGTTTCGCAAACTATTCTTCTTGCAACTAATCCTGCAATTTGAACGACTACAATATCATTCCCATGCTTATCTTTAATTTTATAATAATTTCTCTCGTTGTCTTCGCTTGCTTTATCTAAAGATGCATTTAAAAACTTTCCTGGTTTATATAAAATATCTTCAACAATACCTGAGCATGGTGTTCTGTTAACATGACAATCAAAGACATTCATAAAAATACTGATTTTTTTAAATTTTTTATTTTCTAGTCCAAGTTCTTTTGGACCATCTACCTCTTCAACTTTAATCACTTCTCCATCAGCAGGACTTACTAGGTAATTATCATCTCCTATAATTGTTCTTTCTGGATCTCTAAAAAAATAATAAACCCAGACACTTAGTAAAATTCCTATTAATCCTAAAAAATTATTAATAATTAGAAAAATGATAGTTATGAATACTGCTATGACTATAAACTTGTATCCTTCAGTGTGAATCTTTGGAAATATCTTACTAAACATATTCTTCTATTTGCTAATTTTCGATTAATATGTATATAAAATGATCAAATTCAATTAATAAGATAATTTTTATTTAATGAGCAAAATCAAGGTAAAAAACCCAGTTGCAGAGCTGGATGGCGATGAAATGACTCGCATTATATGGGAGTTCATCAAAAATAAATTAATCCTTCCATATTTAGATCTTGGTATTGAATATTACGATTTAGGCATGAAAAGCAGAGATAATACTGATGATCAGATTACTATCGACTCTGCGAATGCAATCAAAAAAATTGGTGTTGGAATTAAGTGTGCAACTATTACACCTGATGAAGCGAGAGTAGAAGAATTTGATTTAAAAAAAATGTGGAGATCTCCAAACGGAACCATAAGAAATATAATTGGAGGAACAGTTTTCAGAGAACCAATTATTTGTAAAAATATTCCAAAACTTGTTCCCTCTTGGACAGATCCAGTAATTATTGGAAGGCATGCATTTGGTGATCAATATAGAGCAACAGATTTTAAAGTTCCTGGAAAAGGAAAAATGGAAGTGAAGTGGACATCGGAAGATGGAAAAGATGAAATTAAATATGAAGTATTTAATTTTACAGGTCCTGGTGTGGCTTTATCAATGTACAATTTAGATAAGTCCATTGAAGACTTTGCGAGATCTTGTTTCAGTTATGGATTAATTAAAAAATGGCCTGTTTATATGTCTACAAAAAATACAATTCTAAAACAATATGATGGAAGATTTAAAGATATTTTCCAAGAAATTTTTGACAAAGAATATAAGAGTGAATTTGAAAAAAATAATTTAACTTACGAACATAGGTTAATTGACGACATGGTTGCATGTGCAATGAAGTGGAGTGGAAAATATATTTGGGCTTGTAAAAATTATGATGGAGATGTGCAATCAGATACTATGGCACAAGGTTATGGTTCTTTAGGATTAATGACGAGTACATTATTAACTCCAGATGGAAAAGTAATGGAAGCAGAGGCTGCACATGGAACAGTAACTAGACATTATAGAATGCATCAACAAGGAAAAGAAACCTCAACCAACCCTATCGCATCAATTTTTGCTTGGACAAGAGGATTAGCTCACAGAGGTAAACTAGATGGTAATGAAGAACTGATCAAATTTGCTCAAACTTTAGAAAAAGTTTGTATTGAATGTGTGGAAAGTGGATCAATGACAAAAGATTTGGCAATTCTTGTTGGTCCAAATAGTAAATTCTTAACTACTAATCAATTTTTAGATGAAATTGATGGAAATTTAAAAAAGAAATTAAACTAAACTCTTAAGCTTTTCGAAAGCTTCTTCAATTTTTGATTGATCCTGTCCACCAGCTCGGGCAAAGTCTTTTCTTCCACCACCACCTTTACCACCAATTATTTCAGATCCAACTTTTACAAATTTAACTGCATCAAATTTGCTTGTTAGTTTATCTGTTACCCCAACAGCTAATCCAACCTTGTCATCTTTATTTGCAAATACAACCACAATACCTTCACCTAAATCTTTTTTGCCTTTATCTACAAGTTTTCTTAATTCTTTTGGAGGTAATCCATCTATTTTTTGAAGTCTTAACTTAACTCCATTAATATCTTCGTCTATAATAATATTTTTAGATTTATCCTCTAAAATTTTATTTACTGAGATAGTCTCTAATTGTTTAGTTAAATTTTTAATTAAAGTTTTTTGATCAGCTTCTTCTAAACTTGGCTTTCCACCAAGTTTTATAATTTGCTGACTTAAATCTTTAATTGTTTCCTCATCTTTTTCTGCAGATAGGTTTGATAATTTCTCTTTATTTTTTAAATATTCCTCTAATTGTTTGTCTCTCAAAGCCTCAATTCTTCTAACGCCTGCAGCAATTGAAGACTGACTGACAATCTTAAATTTACCAATATCTCCAGTGTTTTTAACATGTGTTCCACCACACAACTCTGTTGAAAAATACTTTCCATCCTCATCTCCCATTGAAAGAACCCTTACTTCATCGCCGTATTTTTCACCAAATAATGCTAGAGCACCATTTTCAACTGCCTCATCAGGTGTCATTAATCTAGTTTTTACATCAGATTTTTTTGAAACCATTTTGTTCACAAACTCCTCTATTTTATCAATTTCCTCATTCAAAATAGGCTTCATATGACTGAAATCAAATCTTAATCTGCTTGGCTCTACTAAAGATCCTTTCTGAGTGACATGCGTACCAAGAACTCTTCTCAATGACTCATGCAATAGATGGGTTGCTGAGTGATAAGCGCGAGTATTATCTCTTCTTTCCACATCAATTTTTAACTCTACACTTTCTTGTAGTTTTATAGATCCACTCTTTACCTTTCCATAATGGACAAATAAATCTCCTAGTTTTTTTTGGACATCGGTTACTTCAAATTTAAAGTCATTTGATACTATTTCACCAGTATCACCAACCTGACCTCCAGACTCTCCATAGAAAGGAGTTTGATTTACTATAATCATTCCCTCATCATTTTCTTTTAACTGATCTACTTCTTTGTTATCTTTTAAAAGAGACAACACAACACCTTCAGCTTGATTAGTTTCATATCCTAAAAATTCAGTCGCTTCTAATTTATCTTTTATTCCAAACCAGATATCTTCAACTACAGCATCTCCAGAACCTTTCCAATTTTTCTTAGCAAGTTCTCTACTTTCCTTCATTAAAGATTGAAACTTTTCTGTATCAATTGACATTGATTTGTTTTTTAAAATATCTTCGGTAAGATCTAACGGGAAACCATAGGTATCATATAATTTAAAAGCTACTTCACCTGATAATACTTTATCTATTTTAGATATTTCATCATTTAAAATTTTTATTCCTCTATCCAGTAGAACTAAGAATTTTTCTTCCTCCATTTTTAAAGTTTCTTTAATTAAAGATTCTGCTCTAACTAATTCTGGATAATTTCCAGACATTTCATTTTTAAGAGTATCAAACAAATTATAAAACACTGGTTCCTTAGATCCTAATAAATGAGAATGTCTCATTCCTCTTCTCATAATTCTTCTGAGAACATATCCTCTTCCTTCATTTGAAGGCAAAACTCCCTCAGCAATTAAAAATGAACTTGCTCTTAAGTGATCAGCTATAACTCTAAAACTTGAAAGATTAGATTTATCTGATTTAACTTTTACAATTTCTGAAGCTGAATTAATTATTTTTTTAAAATGATCCGTTTCATAATTATCATGTGTACCCTGAAGTAAAGCTGCTATTCGCTCAAGTCCCATTCCTGTATCAACAGATGGTTTTGGAAGATTTATTCTTTTATCTTTTGTAACTTGTTCAAATTGCATAAAGACCAAGTTCCAAATTTCTATAAATCTATCTCCATCTTCATCTTTAGAGCCTGGTAATCCTCCAGGTAAATGATCTCCGTGATCAAAGAATATTTCAGAACACGGTCCACAAGGACCTGTCTCACCCATTGACCAAAAATTATCTGATGTAGCAATTCTAATTATTCTATCATCGCTAAAACCCGCTATTTTCTTCCAAAAATTAAAGGCTTCATCATCTTCATGAAATACAGTTACATAAAGTCTGTTTTTATCTATTCCAAAATCTTTTGTAATTAAGTTCCAAGCATAATGAATTGCTTGCTCTTTAAAATAATCACCGAAAGAAAAGTTTCCTAACATCTCAAAAAAAGTATGATGTCTTGGTGTGTAACCAACATTTTCTAAATCGTTATGTTTGCCACCTGCCCTTACACATTTTTGTGATGTTGTAGCTCTTACGTAATCTCTTTTTTCTAACCCTGTGAAAACGTTCTTAAACTGAACCATTCCAGAGTTGGCAAACATCAAAGTAGGATCATTGTTTGGAACTAAATTACTAGACTCCACAATCTTGTGATCGTTCTTTTCAAAATACTTCAAAAAAGTATTTCTTATTTCATTGAGTGTTTTGTCTGCCATATTTTTAAAATACAGCTTTTTTATTCTATGTCTAGATACCGAAGGGAAAAAAGGCGCTTATATTAAGCGCCTTTTATTAATAAAGATGACCTATTAATTCTTTTTAGATGGAGGAGTAGCTTCTGCTTTTTCAGCTTCTTCTTTTTCAGCCACTTTCTTTTCTTTCTCTAATTTTTCAGGATCGATTGGATTTCCCTCAATTTTCTTAGAAATCACACCTGCTTTTTCTCTAATTGCCATTTCAATTTCTGCGGCAACTTTAGGATTTTGAGCTAGATAAGTCTTAGCATTCTCTCTACCTTGACCAATCTTCTCACCTTTGTAAGCATACCATGCACCTGATTTTTCAATTATATCTGCTTTTGAACCAAGA
>CACDQB010000040.1 GCA_902554795.1 uncultured Pelagibacteraceae bacterium
GATTGCTAAAAAGAAATCAAGTGTTTTAGAAACTAATACAAAAATAACAAAACTTGATAAAGTTAGAAAGAATGATCTTGGTAATTTTTTTTCAACTTTCCAAGGATTTTTAGTAGCCAAATAATAGATTATTAATGTCATTGATATTATTAATATTAAGAGTGCTTTTGGAAATGTTGCTGGCTGTATTCCTCTATTTAAAATGGGAGGAACAATATCAAAAGTAAAAGTTGTGATTAATAATGCTACAGATATTAAAATTATTACAAGAGAAACTCTAAACTCATCTCTAAAAAAAAAGGGCAAACTTTTGTTTGCCCTTTTTTGTTTTTGTACATTTTTCATATTCAAATGTACTTTTAATTATATTAGTTAATGTAACCTAAAGCTTTAAGCTGAGCTGTCATTTCCGCAAGCATTTCTTCCATTTGCTTACCCCACTCATCTGCACCAACTACACTAGTGTCATCAAGACCAATTTCTGTTAAGAAATTTTTGTAGTAGTTGTGGCTCATAGCTTTCATCATTCCAGCTTCTAATTGTTTTACTCTGTCAGCTGGAGCACCTTTTTTAGTTACGAAACCTCTAACAGTAGATAAAGAAACGGGTATACCTAGTTCTTTTGCTGTTGGAGAGTCTCCAATTTTAGCCATTCTATTGTTTGCCAATACAACTGAAACACAAAGTTTACCTTCATTAATTTCAGTCAATGCTTCACCTAGGTTTAAAACACCTACATCAATATCTCCTTTGATAAGGTTTGTTTTAATTGGTGCAACACCTTTGTACGCAACGATAGTTGGATCTTTTAATCCACCTTTTTTTGTAAATGCGATTGCACTAACATCATCAATACCACCAGTATGAGTAGTTCCATATTTTAGCGATTTTGATTTTTGTGTGCTAATAAATTTTTTAGCATCTTTGATGTCATTTTTACAATTTACAACAAATAATTGAGGGTCGTCTGTTCCTCTAGCAAGTGGTTGCATATCACTTAACTTAACTTTAGTTTTTCCTAAAGCCATAGAAACAGCATGACCTGTTGTCCAAGTTAAAGTATGATTTCCATCAGCTGGTAAAGACATCATGTAATCCATAGATGCGGCTCCACCACCACCTTTTTTGTTTACTAATTGCATATCTTGTTTAAGAACTCTTCTTGCTCTTAATAACATCATTCTAGTAGTAACATCAGTTCCACCACCAAAACCAGCGTGAGTAATTGCTTGTATTGGATGACCATCAGCTTTAGCTGATGTGATCATTAATGGAAGAGCTACAACAAAAAATTCAGTTACTAGGAAAGCTGCTGCTAAAAATAGTTTAAAGCTTTTTTTCATTATTTCCCTCTTTAGTTAATTTATATTTAATAATTTAAACATAATCTGATACAAGACGTAAAGAAAAAAATGCCTGAAAACAAATCTAACATTGCAATTCTTCTTGGTGATCCAGCCGGGATTGGACCAGAGTTAATTTCAAAGCTTTTAAAAGATGAAATGACAAAAAAAGCAAACATAATCATCATCGGTGAAAAACAAGTGTTTGAAAATGGAAATAGCATTTCAGGAATTTCACATAATGTAGATGTAGTTAAAAATTTTGATGAAATTGATTTTAATAAAACAAACAGATTTTTGTTAGATATTTCTAAAGGAAAAAATCATAAATATAAATTAGCTGAACCATCAAAAGAGTCTGGCGAAAGTGTATTGGAAGCTTTAGATTTAGCATTGACACTTGCAAAAGAAAAAAAAATTGATGCAATTAATTTTGCTCCAATGAATAAGACAAGTTTAAAGCTTGGAGGAAACAAACATTCAGATGAATTGCAATTGATGGCTGAGAAACTTGAAGTAAATAGTTTTTGTTGTGAATTTAATGTAATAGATAATTTTTGGACAGCAAGAGTAACATCTCATATTCCAATAAAAGAAGTGGCTCAACATATTACAAAAGAAAATATTATGAAGCCTATAAAATTGATCAATGAAGTTATGGAGCTAAATGGTGTAAAAAATCCTCGAATTGCTATTCAAGCACTTAATCCTCACGCAGAATTTGGCACAGAAGAAAAAGATGAAATCATTCCTGCAATTGAGGAAGCAAAAAAACTTGGTTACAATGTTGATGGTCCGTTACCATGCGATACATCATTTGTTGTAGCTTACAAAAATAAAAATCATGATTGTATGGTTGGCATGTATCATGATGCATTACAATCTGGTCTTAAGGCATTTGGTTTTGATAGAGGTGTAACAGTTCAAGGTGGATTAACTGTACCAGTAACGACTACTGCTCATGGATCAGCATTCGCTATTGCAGGAAAAAATGAAGCTAATCTAGATCCAATTTTAAATTCTTTTAAAATTGCATTATCTATGGCTGAGAATAAAAAGAATTAATCTAGTAATTATATTAATCCAGCATCAACTGTAAAATTTTGTTTTGTAGAACCTGATGAAACTTCTGATGCTAAGTACAGAACCATTCTTGAAACATCTTCGGGTAAAAGCTGTTTTTTTAATGCCTGATTTTTTAAAATTTCTTTTTTAAATTTAGGATTAAGCCATAATTTAGATTGTCTTTCTGTTGCAATTGAACCAGGTGCAATTGAATTAATTCTTATATTGTATTTCCCTAAATCTCTGGCCAAAGATCTAGTTAATCCATGGATTGCTGCTTTAGCTGTACTATAAGCTGGAAACATTACTGCTCCTCTGACCCAGCTGACTGACCCTAAGTTAATTATTGAGCCACCTTTGTTTTTAATCATGCTTTTTTTAACCGCTTGTATCGCAAACAAATAATGCTTTAAATTAATCGCCATTCTATCATCCCAATATTTTTCTGTAATTTTCTCTAAACTATGTCTTTGGTCGTTAGAAGCATTATTAACTAAAATATCAATAGGACCCTGTTTTTTTATAATATTTAAAATTGATGATTTATAATTTTTAATATTTTTAATATTGCACTCTACAAAAGTTGGAATTTTAAATTTTTTTTTTTTGATTTTGTTAATGGTTTTTTTGGCTTCATTTTTATTTATATCAAAAAAATAAACTTCAACTCCTTGCTCACAAAGATGCTCAACTATTGATGATCCTATACCTGAGGCTCCACCAGAAACTAATGCGCGTTTTCCTCTTAAATCAAAATATTCAACTTTCATAAATATAAATCTTTAAGATTAGTTTAGTATTTTTTTAATTTCTTCTAAAGTAAAAGGTTTTGGTTTTTTACAGGTTGTCTTTATTTCTTGAGGAATTCCAGTTTGAGAGGCTCTCATGGTAGAATCTATTATATCCAAAACATGAAGAGATAAATCTCCATTACATCTATGCTCTAAATTATTTTCAATTGCATAAGCCATTTCTGATAAGCCAGCTCCTCTATAATTTGCATTAGTGGGTGACTCATTTGCTCTTGAGCTTTGACTTTTTATATTAATTTTACCTAAAGGCATCATGTCTGTTTTGTGCTCTCCCCAATTGCCTCCAGCTGTAACTGAGACAAAAGCAGATCCACCAAACATGTTTGGATCAGGAACAATTATTGATCCTTTGTTTCCATAAAGCTCAATATGATTTCTTTGATGAGCAACAACATCAAATGATAAAGTTATTTGAATGATACAATCATTTTCAAATTGTATTGTTGCCAAGTAAGTTGTTGGTGTTTCAACTTTAAATTTTTGACCTTTTTTTGGACCAATACCGATTTCTCTTTCTTCAAAAACTTTTGTACATCTTCCTTGCACTTGTTTTGCTGGTCCAATTAGATTTACTAATGCAGTTAAATAGTATGGACCCATATCAATAACAGGTCCTCCTTCATTTTCTGCGAACCAACTTTCTGGATTTGGGTGGTAAGATTGAACTCCTGGAAATGCAAATATAGCATTTCCTAATTTAATATCACCAATCACACCATTATCAATTAACTCTCTAGTTTTTTGAATTCCTCCACCTAAAAATGTATCTGGAGCATTTCCTATATAAAGATTTTTTTCCTTAGCAAGTTCAAGTAATTTTTTTCCATCCTCAAAATTTACTGCCATTGGTTTTTCAGCGTATGAATGTTTTCCATTTTCTAGAGCCATTTTAGAAACTTCGTAATGTGCTCCTGGGATCGTCAGATTTAGAATTATTTCAATTTCTTTATCTTTTAGTAGTTCCTCTACTGTTAAAGCTTCAATATTATAATGAATTGCACACTTTTTAGCTGCTTCCATATTTATATCTGCACACTTAACTATTCTAATATTATTAAAATATTCTTGAGCTCTAAAATAAGTTTCTGAAATATGACCACAGCCAATTAGACCGACTTTGAAAATTTTGTTCATAAAGGTTTATACACCTTGTCTTTGTTTGCCTTTTCCTTCTTTATAAAGTTTTAAAGCTTCTTCATTCTCTTTAGTTGTCGGAATTTCTAGTGTAGGGCTATCCCAAAAAGCTGATCCCTCAACCC
The DNA here is from genome assembly GCA_902554795.1 of uncultured Pelagibacteraceae bacterium. GTDB lineage: Bacteria > Pseudomonadota > Alphaproteobacteria > Pelagibacterales > Pelagibacteraceae > Pelagibacter. The sequence goes on from CACDQB010000040.1 coordinate 4,480, forward strand.
ATTTATAAGCATGAGTTTTTATTGAAATAACGTATGTTACATCGGATGCTTTTGCTCTCTTAAATGCAGCTTCAAGATCTGAAATGGAATTAACATGTTCAGATTTAGCTCCCATACTTTCTGCATGTTTTGCAAAATCAACATCAACTAGTCCAGGAGTATTAGAGCTCTTTAATAAGTTGTTATATTCTTTTCCACCTTTAAACAATTGAAGTCGATTGATAACTGCAAACCCTCCATTATCACAAACTATAATTATTAATTTATTTTTTGTAATAACTGATGAATAAATATCTGTGTTATTTAGAAGATAAGAACCATCTCCTACAAAAGAAATTACTTCTTTATCAGGATTAGCCATTTTTATTCCAAGCGCTCCAGAAATTTCATAACTCATACAACTAAACCCCCACTCTGTTTCATGAGTATTTAGTTCTCTCGGTCTCCAAACTTGAACAACTTCACCAACTAAACCTCCTGCTGCAGTAACAGCAATATCTGTTGGGTCAGAGTTTCTGTAAATTGCACCAATTACCTGAACATAACTTGGAACTTCTTGATTTGTTGGCGCACTCTCTTTGTCTATATGTTCATTCCAAGATTTGAGTTCAGTTTGAGATTTTTTATTCCATTCTTCTCCAGCTTTC
>CACDQB010000041.1 GCA_902554795.1 uncultured Pelagibacteraceae bacterium
GATTATTTATTGCTTATTATTTAAATAATGTCAGATTGATAGATAATATTTAATTACAAAAAATACGCTCCAACACCTAAAAAAGAAACAAAACCAATTACATCTGTAATTGTTGTCACAAAAACACTGGATGCAATCGCTGGGTCAATATTCATTTTTTTTAGGGTAAAAGGAACTAATATACCAAATAATCCAGCTATGATCATTGTTAGTACCATTGAGATTGCTATGATCAATGAAAGTATACTATCTTGAAACCATAACTGAACAATTAAAGCACTTATTGCTGCAAATATAATTCCATTTAAAATACCAATAGAAAATTCTTTAAATACATTTGATGAGAAATTGTTTTGAGTTAAATCATTTGTAGCTATAGTTCTTACTGTAACTGCAAGTGTTTGCATTCCAGCATTTCCACCCATCGAAGCTACAATCGGCATTAAGAAAGCCAATACTACCATTTGTTCAATGGTAGCTCCAAATAAACTAATACACCATGTTGCTAGAAAGGCGGTAAATAAATTAAGTAAAAGCCAATTGAATCTTCTCTTTGTTTTTTTTACAACTCCATCAGTAATTTCTTCATCTCCTACCCCTGCTAATCTTAAAGCATCTTCCTCGGCTTCCTCTTTCAAGACAGTCAAGACGTCATCATTCATAATCATACCAACTAATTTATTGTTTTTGTCTACAACAGCAGCTGAATTCAAATTATAATTTTCAAACAAGTTGGCAACTTCCTCTTTATCCATTTCAACAGGAATTAATAATTGAGATTCTGACATAATTGTTGCCATTTTAGTATCACGTGGTGTTGTTAAGACTCTAGATGAAGGAACAGTACCAATTGGTTTAAAATCTTCATTTACAATAAAAATTTCTAAAAACTCTTCAGGTAAATCTTTGTTTTCTCTTAGATAGTCAATTGTTTGACCTACAGACCAGTTGCTTGGTATAGCAGTAAATTCACGCTGCATAAGTCTAGCAGCAGTGTCTTCTGGATAGCTTAAACTTTCTAATAAAGCAAATCTATCTTTTGGGGGTAAAGAACTAAGAATTGCATTTTTATCCGCTTCAGGAACATTTTCTAATATAGATATAGCATCGTCTGACTCAAGGCCCTTTAGAATGCTAACTATAGAGTCTGAGGATAAATAAGTAATAATTTCTGATTGAATAGATTCATTTAATTCAACAAAAACTTCTGGATCAATGTTAAAATTATTTAATTTAATTAAACTTTCTCTATCACCTTCACTAAGGTGTTCAATAATGTCTGCTGCATCAGCAGGGTGCATTTCATTAAATGAATTGGTAATAAATTGAGCATCATTGTTAGCTATTTTGCTAGTAACAACTCTTATATATTCTTTATTAAACTCAAAATTTACTTTTTTATCTTTAGTTTTTTTAGTTAAAGACATAAATCTACCTATAATTTAGATTTGCACTATTAATACATAATAAAGATAATACAAATTATAAATGAACATAGAGATCAAAAAGTCAATAAAACCAGTAAATTATTTTGATGCTATTAATATTTTAGAGTCAAGATTAAAGGATTTATATGAAAATAATGAGCAAGAATTAATTTGGACTTTGGAGCATAATGAAGTTTTTACAGCAGGAACTTCTTACAAAGAAAATGAGATTATTGATAAATCCATTAAAATATTAAAAACGAATAGAGGTGGTAAAATTACTTACCATGGACCAGGTCAATTAATTTGTTATTTTGTTTTAGATTTAAGGAAAAATAAAGATATCAGAAAATTTATAACAATTATCGAAAAAACAATAATTCAAACTTTAAAATTTTATAAAATAGAAACTTTTCCAGATAAAGATAATATCGGCATATGGCATAAATATAATAATGAAGTTAAAAAAATTGCTGCAATAGGTATCAGAGTTAGCAAATGGATTGCCTATCATGGTTTTGCAATAAATATAAATAATGATCTAGAAAACTATAAAAAAATTATACCATGTGGTATTTCAGATAAAGGTGTAACTAATTTAAAAAATATTTTAGATCAAGATTACTCAAATCTAGGTGATGTATTAATTAAAAATTTTATTTCAAATTTGAGAATCTGAGTCTTTTAGATTTCAAAAGTTTTTTAAAATAATCTGGTAACAACGCTGAATAAGTATGTTTTATGTCATTTATCTTAAATTTAATTTTGTATGAATGTAACATTAAATTTTTATTAATTCCCTTATCGGAGTTTGATAATTTATATTTTGTATCTCCAAATATAGGATTTCCAATTGCATATAATTGTTTTCTTAACTGATGTTTACGTCCAGTAATAGGTTTTAACTCTAACAAACTTGCTTCAGAATTTTTATCAATAACTGTGAAAATAGTTTTTGCTTTTTCAATTATTTTTTTATCACCATCGTACCTAATTAAATCATCATTCCATACACCAGATTTATTACTTATTTCACCTTGGCATATAGCTAAATATGTTTTATGTACTTTTCTTAGTCTAAATAAAGAGGTAAGCAATTGAGCGCTCTCTCTGTTTTTGGCCATAATAAAAACGCCTGAAGTATCTTTATCCAATCTATGAACAGAATATGGTTTTGTTCCCTCAAAGATTTCACTTTTAGCAAAAATATCAACTAGATTTTTTTTTGATTTGGTTCCACCTTGAACTGATATGCCAGATGCTTTATTTATAACAACAAAATTGTCATTGTTGTCAATAATTTGATCTTCATTTGATTTTACAATTTCTTTTGATGGTAAAAACTTAATTTTTTTTTGTTGAATTGTTTCTTTAAATTCAATGTTAAATATATTTATTTCATCTTTTGTTTTTATTTTATAAGAACTTTTAGCTTTCTTTCTATTTAACTTTATTTTTCCTGTTCTTAAATATTTTTCAACAAGGCCTTGTGGAATTTTACCAATTTTTAATCTTAACCATCTATCTAAACGCATATCATTACACGTTGAATCAACGATGTAAGATTTCTTCATGATTTAAGATTTAAGCTGTAGCTTGTTTTTTCTCTTCAGTTTTAGGAGCTTCTTTTTTTGGTTTATCAACTCTCTTGGCTTCAAGATCTCTATCAACAAATTCAATTATTGCCATTGGAGCATTATCTCCATATCTAAATCCAGCTTTAATTATTCTTGTGTAACCACCTTTTCTATTCTGATATCTTTTGGAAAGTGTTTTCTTAACTTTATTGGCTGATTTAATATCTTGTAGTTTGGAAACCAACATTTTGGTTGTCTGTAAAGTTTCTTTTTTTCCTAATGTTATTATTTTATCTGCTTGAGGTTTTAAAAATTTAGCTTTTGGCAAAGTAGTTTTAATCTGCTCATACTTAATCAAAGAATTAAGCATATTCTTAAGTAAAGCTTTTCTGTGTTCTGATGTTCTATTTAACTTCTTATTTGCCAAACCATGTCTCATTAAATTGCTTCCTCCAATTTCTTAGACATTTCTGCAATGTTGTCAGGTGGCCAGTTAGGAATTTCCATTCCTAAATATAGAGACATGCCTGTTAAAACTTCTTTAATTTCATTTAATGATTTTCTTCCAAAATTAGGTGTTCTTAACATTTCACCTTCAGATTTTTGAACTAAGTCACCGATATAAATAATATTATCATTTTTTAAGCAGTTCATTGATCTAACTGATAACTCTAACTCATCTACTTTTCTTAATAAGTTTTTGTTAAATTCAGGTTCAGTAGAAACTTCTTTTACAGGAGCTTCAACTGGCTCATCAAAGTTTACAAACATTTTAAGCTGATCTTGAAAAATTCTAGCTGAATAAGCTACAGCATCTTCAGCAGAAATTGATCCGTTAGTTTCAACTTCCATTATTAATTTATCATAATCTAATGCTTTACCTTCTCTAGCAGTACTTACTGAATATGAAACTTTTTTAACTGGACTATAAAGTGAGTCTATCGCAATAAGGCCTAATGGAGGCTCTTCAGGTTTATTTAGCTCTGCAGGGACATATCCTTTTCCTGTATTAACATTCATCTCCATATGAAAAGTAGTATTTTCGTCTAGATTACAAATAACTAAATCAGGATTTAAAATCTCAACATCTGCAACTGGAGCTATATCTGAAGCTTTAATTTCTCCAGGTCCTTTTGCGTCCAAAACTAATTTTTTTGTACCCTCAGAATTGCTTTTTAATGCTAAAGATTTTACGTTTAATACAATATCAGTAACATCTTCTCTGACACCTTTTATTGAAGTGAATTCATGTAAAACTCCATCAATTTGAATTGACGTAACGGCAGCTCCTCTTATTGATGATAATAAAATCCTTCTTAGAGAATTTCCTAAAGTTAATCCATAACCTTTTTCTAAAGGCTCAGCTACAATTTTTGCATGAGTTAAGTCATCACTTATTTGAACATCTAATTTAGATGGCTTAATTAATGACTTCCAATTTTTTACATTAACATTTTCGACTTCCATTAAACTCTCCTTTTCTTTGGTGGTCTAGTTCCATTATGAGGCATAGGTGTTGTGTCTTTGATTGACAAAATCTTAAATCCTCTAGCTTGCAATGCTCTTAAAGCTGTTTCTCTTCCTGATCCAGGTCCCTTAACTTCAACAGATAAAGTTTTCATTCCATACTCAAGAGCTTTTGATGCTGCAGCATCAGCTGCTATCTGTGCAGCGTAAGGAGTAGATTTTCTTGACCCCTTAAAACCTTTTTGTCCAGCAGATGCCCAAGAAATTAC
>CACDQB010000042.1 GCA_902554795.1 uncultured Pelagibacteraceae bacterium
AAAATTAATACTAATGTAAATAAAATTTTAAATAATGTAGTTATAAAAAAGCATGATTTACAAAATAAAATTTATTTTAAAAATTTATTAAATGAGGCAATTAAGAGTTATGCAGGATAGATCATTTTTTTAGGATCAACTATCTTATTGTAATCTTTTTCATTTATTAATCCTGTTTTTAAAGTCTCATGTTTTAATGTTGTGTTATTTTTAAGTGCAGTTTTTGCAATTTTAGCGGCATTATCGTAACCAATATGAGGAGCAAGTGCTGTGACAAGCATTAATGAATTATCTAGATGCTCTTGTATTTTCTTTTTATTAGCTTTTATTCCTTTAACACAATAAAGAGCAAAGTTCTTAGTGCTGTCAGCAATTAAGTCAATTGATTGCAAAATATTATGAGCTATTAAAGGCTTAAAAACATTAAGTTCAAAATGGCCGTGAGATCCCGCCATAGTTATTCCATTATGGTTTCCAATTACTTTAACACAAACCATTGTTACAGCTTCACATTGTGTTGGATTTACTTTTCCCGGCATTATTGATGAACCAGGTTCGTTTTCAGGTAAAATCAATTCTCCATACCCAGCTCTAGGACCTGAACCTAAAAATCTAATATCATTTGATATTTTCATTAATGCCACTGCACAGGTATTTAATGCACCAGAAAAATTTACTATTGCATCATGGGCTGCAAGCTCAGCAAATTTATTAGGAGCTGGTTTAAATTTTATTTTTGTAAATTTAGCAATCTCTTTAACAATTTTTTTGTCAAAATTTTTCTTTGAGTTTATTCCAGTTCCTACAGCTGTTCCGCCTTGAGCAAGAAAAAATATTTCTTTTAAAGAATATTCTATTCTCTCAATGCTTTTTTTAACTTGAAAATGATATCCTGAAAACTCTTGTCCAAGAGAAAGTGGTGTAGCATCTTGGAGGTGAGTTCTTCCAATTTTAACAATATTTTTAAATTCATTGGATTTTCTTTTTAACTCTTTTTCTAAAATTTTTAAGCTTGGTAGCATTTTAGAAATAGTCTCTTTAGCTACAGAGATATGCATTGCAGTTGGAAAAACATCGTTTGTAGATTGTGATTTATTTACGTGGTCATTTGGATGAACAGGTTTTTTTGTTCCTTTTTTTCCACCTAAAATTTCTATTGCTCGGTTTGCAATAACCTCATTCACATTCATATTTGTCTGTGTACCAGAACCTGTTTGCCAGACCTTTAAAGGAAAGTTTTCATCTAATTTACCTTTAATTACTTCATCTGATGCCTTGATTATTGCTTTAGAAATTTTGTCATCAATTAATTTATCTTTTGCATGAACTATTGCTGCAGATCTTTTAATAATTGCAATTGATTTAATTATTGAAATATTGACTAAAATTTTACCAATATTAAAAAATTTATTAGATCTTTGAGTTGATGCACCCCAATATTTATCATTAGGTACATTTATGCTTCCAATACTGTCAAATTCTTTTCTTAATTTCATTGATTAATATTTAAGTAACAAATAATTATTAACATACAATAATTTTATAAAAACATACAGGAGCATTATGTCGAATTTTAGTAAAGTTGGCACTTTCATGAAAACTTTTGGCCAGGAAGTTAAAACTAAACCATCATTTAGCACTGATAAAATAAATAAATTAAGAATAGATCTAATTAAAGAGGAGTTGGAAGAGCTTACAGAAGCCATGAATAATAAGGATTTGTTGGAAGTAGCTGATGCGCTGACAGATATATTATATGTTACTTATGGAGCAGGACACGCATTTGGAATTGATTTAGATAAATGTTTTGATGAAGTTCAAAATTCAAATATGAGCAAGTTAGACAAAAATGGCAAACCTATTTACAATGAATCTGGAAAAGTCATGAAAGGTCCAAATTATTTTAAACCTGACTTATCTAAATTCGTAAATTAGATTTCTAACTTGAAGTCAATTGCAGGAGCACTGTGAGTAATACTACCAACAGAAATTCTATTTACTCCAGTTGACGCAACAGCTTTGATATTTTTTAAAGTAATATTGCCAGAGGCTTCAGTTTCATAAAACTTTTTAGCAATTTTAACACCATGTTTTAAATTTTTAACACTCATATTGTCGAGCAGAACAGTATTAAATTTTAGACCCAATATTGATTTAAGCTGTTTAATTGTATCAACTTCGACAGTAATTTTTTTTCCTTTTTTATTTTTAATAGCTTTCAAAACTAAACTGTTTAAATCTGAACTAGCAATATGGTTATCTTTAATTAGATATTCATCGCTTAAATTAAATCTATGATTTGTGCCACCTCCTAATTTAACAGCATATTTTTGGATAACTCTTAAATTGGGAATTGTTTTTCTTGTACAACAAATTTTAGTTTTTTTTCCTGCTAATTCAACAAATTCATTTGTTTTAGTTGCTATTCCAGAAATATGAGACAAAAAATTTAAAGCTACTCTTTCAGCGATTAGAATATTTTTTGCATTACCTTTAATTAAAGCTACTAAATTTCCTTTTTTTACTCTAGAACCATCTTTTTTCTTAGTAATGAATTTTATTTTATCATCAATTAATGTAAAAGTTTGTTTAGCAAATAATAACCCTCCAACAATTGCACTTTGATTTGAAATTAATTTAACTGTTAAGAATTTATCATCTTTAATTAAACCTGAAGTTATATCTCCTGAAGGATAAAGATCTTCATTCAATGCTAGCTTAACCGTACTTTTGATAAATTCTTTGCTTAGTTTTATTTTTGACACTTATTTATCTGCCAATGGCTGCCATTCTTTCTACAGATATTCTGGCTTTCTCAATAGTTTCTTTATCCATAATTATTTCACCAGTTTCATTCTCAAGACAATCTAATATCTTTGGAAGAGTAATTTTTTTCATGTGAGGGCACATATTACATGGTTTAACAAAGTTTACATTTGGATTTTCTATCTGGATATTGTCACTCATTGAGCACTCTGTAACCATCATTACTTTTTTTGGTTGATTATCTTTTACATATTTAATCATTCCAGAAGTTGATCCTGCAAAATCACTTGCTTCTATTACATCGGGAGGACATTCTGGGTGTGCAATAATTTTAATTCCTGGATTATTTTTTCTTATATCATCTATTTCTTTTTTATTAAACTGATCATGAACAATGCAAATTCCTTTCCAAGAAATAATTTCAACATCAGTTTGAGAAGCAACATATTTAGCCAAATAATCATCAGGTAAAAATATTACTCTTTTTACTCCAAGTGATTTAACTATTTTAACCGCATTAGCAGAAGTACAACAAACATCTGTTTCTGCCTTAACTTCTGCTGACGTATTTACATAAGATACAACAGGAACACCTGGGTATTTTTCTTTTAATAACCTAACATCTTTACCTGTAATTGATGATGATAAAGAACAGCCAGCATCCATATCTGGAAGAATAACTTTTTTATCAGGGCTCATTAGTTTTGCCGTTTCTGCCATGAAATGTACCCCAGCCATTAAAATAATATCAGCTGAAGTTTTTGAGGCTTCAATTGCTAATGCAAGAGAGTCTGCAGAAAAATCTGCTACACCATGATAAATTTCTGGTGTTTGATAGTTGTGAGCTAGAATTACAGCATTTTTCTCTTTTTTTAATTTATTAATTTTATGAATATATGGAGCATGCACTGACCATTCAATTTCAGGCATAACCTTAGAAATTTTTTGATAAATAGGATCTGTTGCTTTACGTACTTCTTGTGTAAATTCCATGGGGATTTTTACCAATTTGAATCATGATTGTCATTCATTTATTATGGGACATATCGCGGTCGTGCTGAAATTGGTAGACAGGCACGGTTGAGGGCCGTGTGGACTTAGTCCATGAGAGTTCGAGTCTCTCCGACCGCACCAAAACTAAATTTATTGTTTAATACTTATAAATAACCCAATTCTCTCATTTCTTTTTTGAAAGCTTTTTCCAACATTGTTCTAATTTCAGGAATCAACATAGTTTTCCAATTATTTTTTGGACCAAGATTGAAGAAAGGTATTTTTTCTCCTGTTTTTTTATTTGTTTTAGCTTCAAAAAAGCCTTTCTCCTTCTCTAATTTTTTAAGTTTTTCAAAATCAGTGGTTTCTATAACATTATCAAATTTGGATTTATTTAAATTAAATTTTGTTTTTTGAAGTTTGAAAATAAATTTTAGTACTTTTAAGAAATTTTCTTCTCTATTTTTGATTAAATCTTCATATTTGATAAGTAAATATCTACCTTCATATTTAAATGATTTCCAACTTTGAAAATTACCATTCCAAGTTCCCATATGAACCATTGACCTTTCAGATCCCTCTTTAATATTTAAATTTCCACCAAATTGAGTTGTTTTAATAAGTGTGTCTGCAGCTTTTTGAATTGATACATTAGCAAATTTTGACCAGGAAGTAACAATATTTCTTGGATCTCTCACTATGTATATTGCTCCAAGTGAATTCTTAAGATTAGTAAAAGCATTATTATCAATATTAAAAAGATAACTGTGAGTTTTCAAAAATTGAACAGAATTTTTTTTACAAAAACTTTCTTGGACCTTAATATAATTTTTAATTACATCTTTTTCATTTCGAATATCTACTCCAAGGTTTTCAAATAATCTAATATTTGGAAATTGTTTTATATTTTGAATAAGTG
>CACDQB010000043.1 GCA_902554795.1 uncultured Pelagibacteraceae bacterium
CTCTAAAGTAACATACATTTTTGAGCCTTCTAATTCTTCAAAACTATTTTTAATCGCATTAAATTCAGCGTGTGGTCTTCCATTAAATGAGGTTTGTCCTATAGAAATAATTTTGTCATTTTTGACAATAACGCAACCTACAGAAGGATTTGATCCGGTCAGTCCATGACGAGATTTAGCCAAGTCCAAGGCCAATTCCATATAAAATTTATCTTTTGATGAAAATTTATCTTTTCTTGTAGACATCAAGCTTGTCCACGAATTGTACGAAATCTTTTTCTTCTCTAAAGTTTCTATATACTGACGCAAATCTTACATATCCAACTGGGTCTAAATCTTTTAATCCATCCATAACCATTGTACCAATTGTGTTTGTTGATATCTCTCCTTGTCCAAGTTCTTCAAGAGATCTTGAAATGTTACTAATGAATTTTTCTATTGTAGCCGTATCTATTGGTCTTTTTTTTAGAGCTATGTAGATAGATTTAGATAATTTATCACGATCAAATGATGATTTTCTTCCATTTTTTTTAACAACCATCAATTCTCTAAATTGAATTCTCTCAAATGTAGTAAATCTTTCACCACATATACACAATCTTCTTCTTCTTATTGCGGTACCATCTTCAGTTGGACGTGAGTCTACAACAGATGTATCACCTTTTTTTTCGCACGGACAAATCATTTGCTAAAGGTTCTTATATATCGGAAATGAAGAAGTTAAAGAAATAACTTCATTTTTTACTTCGTTTTCTATTTTACTGTTATCTGTTGGGTTTTCAGATAAACCTTTTAAAGTTTTCGTTATTAATTCACCCACTGTTTTAAACTCATTTAAACCAAATCCACGAGTTGTGGCCGCTTGAGTTCCTAATCTTATTCCAGATGTAATCATAGGTTTTTCTGTATCAAATGGAATACCATTTTTATTACATGTAATGTTTGCTCTAGACAAACTCTCTGCCGCAAGATTTCCTTTTACATTGTAAGGTCTCAAATCAACTAACATCAAATGTGTATCTGTTCCATCTGAATAAATTTTAAATCCATTATTTTTTAAAGTTTCCGCTAACATTTTTGCGTTTGCTAGAACAGATTTAATGTAATCTTGAAATTCTGGTTGTAGCGCTTCAAGAAAACCAGCTGCTTTCGCAGCAATAATATGCATTAAAGGTCCGCCTTGGTAACCAGGAAAAACTGCAGTATTAAATTTTTTAGCAAGTTCTTCGTGATTAGTTAAAATTATTCCTCCTCTCGCACTTCTAAAAACCTTATGGGTTGTTGAAGTAACCACATGAGCATAATCACAAGGATTAGGATATCCTTTACCAGCAACTAATCCTGAGAAATGAGCCATATCAACCATCAAGTATGCTCCAACTTTATCTGCAATCTCTCTAAATCTTTTAAAGTCAATTACTCTTGAATAAGCACTCCCACCTGCAATGATTAGTTTTGGTTTATGTTCTAATGCAAGTTTTTCAACATTATCATAATCTATCAACTCAGATTCTTTATCTACATCATAACCTATAGCGTTAAACCACTTACCAGACATTGAAATTTTTAATCCATGAGTTATATGACCACCTGAATTTAAACTCATACCCATGAATGAATCACCTGGGCTTAACAGGGCTAAAAAAACTGCTCCATTGGCTTGAGCACCTGAGTGTGGTTGAGCATTTGCAAATTTACAATTAAATAATTTTTTTAATCTTTCAATCGCAAGGTTTTCTGCTACATCAACATGTTCGCAACCATTATAATATCTTTTACCAGGATAACCTTCGGCATATTTATTAGTTAAAACCGATCCTTGCGCCTCTAATACTGCTTGAGATACTATATTTTCAGAAGCAATTAGTTCAATATGTTGTTGTTGTCTGATTAATTCATCTTTAATAGCTTTATAAAGCTCTGGATCTTTTACAGATAAACTATCCTCAAAAAAACTTTTATAACTATCATTTAAATAACTTTTTTCGCTCGACATAATTATATCTTCTTAACCCTTCTCAAGTGCCTACCACCATCAAATTTTGTATTTAAAAAAACACTTATAAATTTCAAAGCATTTTTTTTGGTTATCAACCTTGACCCTAATGTAATGATGTTTGCATCGTTATGCAATCTGGATAATTTCGTTGATTTTAGATTAAAACATTGTGCAGCACGAATATTTTTATGCTTATTTGCCGCAATATTCATACCAGTCCCAGATCCACACACTAAAATACCAACATTGCTCTTACTTGATTTGACTTTTCTGGCAACTTTATGAGCATAGTCAGGATAATCAACGCTGCTATCATCTTTAGGACCAAGATCCTCAAATTTTACTTTTTTATTACTTAAGTAATCTTTGATTGTTTCTTTTAATTTAAATCCAGCGTGATCTGATGAAATAAATATTTTTCTCAAATTAATTAAATTTGTAATCTAAAACACAAGCAACTAAATGTATTCTATTTTCTTCTCCACCATTAAATGCATTGTGATACTTAGTATTGTTTGTAACCCAAACTGAACCATCAGCAGGCATATGTTTTGCAACATTATCAATTACCATTAAACAACCAGGGTTTGTTATAATAGGTATATGTAATCTTGGTTCAGGATCTCTATGCCAACTTAAAGTTGATCTTGGCTCTTTTAAAAGAATTCTAACTCTTCCAAGTTTATATTTTTTTGAAAGGACATCATAAACCTCTTTAAAATATGTGTTCTCATAGTCTTTAATAAATTCTGAGTAAGATGCTTCATCAATCATTTCGTCTCTAGAAACTTCTTTTCCTGATTTGTCAGGTTTAGTCCAGTATACTCCACGGGCTTTATTACCTTTTATTGAATCTGGATCACCAGGTATTTGAGTTAGAGATATAGCACCAAAGTGAGTAACACCTGCATCTTCAAATTTTTTAATCTTAACTATTTGGTGATATGCTTCTTGTAATTTCTCTATATCAAACTTAATTTCTTGTTTCTGGAAATCACTAAAGTCTAAAATTCTATCTTCTTTTTTGATATTTAAGTCTACAACTTTTGAGTTTTCTGTCGCCATCGTGATTGCTTTCTACTCTTTTTTTTGTATATGTGTATATTACATTTGTCGCAATTTAAAAGTAAATTAAAACATGATTATTGGTAAATATCCTAGTGTTAGACTCAGAAGAAGCAGAAAAAATCCTTGGTCAAGAAGATTGATTCAAGAAAATACCTTAAGTCCAAATGACTTTATACTACCTATTTTTTTAATTGAAGGATCAAATAAACGACAAGAGATTTCATCAATGCCTGGCGTTTACAGGTATACAATTAATCGATTGAACCAAATTGTGGATAAAGCAATAAAATTAGGAATACCAATGATAGCTCTTTTCCCAAAGACACAAAACTCAAAAAAAGATGAATTGGGAACAGAATCACTGAATGAAAATAATTTAGTCTGTAAAGCGATACAAGAAGTCAAAAAAAGATACAAAAACCAAATCGGTATAATGTGTGATGTTGCTTTAGATCCTTATACATCACATGGTCATGATGGTTTGATCAAATCTAATACTATATTAAATGACGAAACAATTGAGGTTTTGATCAATCAGTCATTACTACAAGCTGAGATGGGTTGTGATGTGCTGGCTCCTTCAGACATGATGGATGGCAGAATAGGAAAAATAAGAAAAGCTTTAGATAAAAATAAATTCCAAAACGTTCAAATATTATCTTACGCTGCAAAATATGCTTCAAGCTTTTATGGACCTTTTAGAGATGCAGTCGGATCTAAAGGTTCTTTAAAAGGTGACAAAAAAACTTATCAGATGGATTATAGAAATTCTGATGAAGCTTTAAGAGAGGTTGCATTAGATATTAAAGAAGGTGCTGATATGGTAATGGTTAAACCAGGTATGCCCTACTTAGACATAATAAAATCAATAAAAGAAAAATTTAAATTGCCAGTATTTGCCTATCAAGTATCAGGAGAGTACAGCTTAATTGAAACAGCTATAATGAAAAAAATTATTAATAAAGATGCTGTATATGAAAGCTTAGTTGCTTTTAAGAGAGCTGGTGCCAATGCTATAGTAAGTTATTATGCAAGTTCTTTAAATGAAAAAAAATAT
>CACDQB010000044.1 GCA_902554795.1 uncultured Pelagibacteraceae bacterium
CTAAGATAAATATTATTAACAAACAAAATAGAACAAAAGTTACCAGAGGTAGAAAAGTAAAAGTATCTGGATACAAGAAAGCAATAATTACTCTAAAAAAAGGTCAGAGCATTGACCTAACAACAGGAATTTAATAAATGGCATTAAAAACTTTTAAACCATACACAAAATCTACAAGAGGCACTATTTTAGTTGATAGAACTGGTTTATGGAAAGGTAAACCATTCAAGACCTTAGTTTCACCTAAAAATGCGATGAAAGGTAGAAATAATAACGGTCATATTACCTCTATTAATAGAGCTGGTGGACATAAAAAAATGTATAGACATGTGGATTTTTATCGAAAAAAATTCGACATGGAAGCCACAGTTGAAAGAATTGAATATGATCCTAATAGATCATGCTACATCATGTTAGTTAAATTTGAGGATGGTACTCACTCATATTTCTTGGCACCACAAAAAATTAAAATTGGAGATAAAGTTGAAAGTGGTTCTAAAAAAGAAATTAAAGTAGGTAATTGTATGCCATTACAAGATATACCAGTGGGTATCAATATACATAATGTTGAGATACAGCCAGGTGGTGGTGGAAAAATCGCTAGAGCAGCTGGCTCATCAGTTACTATTAGTGGTCTAGATGGGAACTATAGTTTAATAAAATTAGCCTCAGGTGAAGTGAGAAAAATAGATTCAAGAGCTTTAGCTACAATTGGAATTTTAAGTAATCCAGATCAAAAAAATATCAAAATTGGAAAAGCAGGTAGATCAAGATGGTTGGGTAGAAGACCTCATACTAGAGGTGTTGTTAAAAACCCAGTTGATCATCCACATGGTGGTGGTGAAGGTAAATCAGCTGGAGGAAGACATCCAGTATCACCTACTGGACAATCAGCTAAAGGTTTAAAAACCCGAGATAATAAGAGAACAGATAAATTTATAGTTAAGAGAAGAAATAAGAGGAAGGATACTAAGTAATGGCTAGAGCAGTTTGGAAAGGACCGTTTGTAGAAGAAAGCTTGATGAAGAAAGTTGACAAGTATAAAGACGATCCAAAGAAAATTCCTATTAAAACTTGGTCAAGAAAATCTACAATTTTACCAGATTTTGTAGGGGTAAGTTTCCAAATTTATAATGGTAAAAAATTTATACCAATAACAGTTTCAGAAGATATGGTTGGACATAAATTGGGTGAATTTGCACCAACAAGAACGTTCTTTGGTCATACACCAGCTGATAAAAAAGCTAAACCAGCAACAGCAGAGAAGAAATAATTATGGGCAAGAAAAAGAAAATAGATAAATCTAACGAAAAAACAGTGAAGTCTGTTAATAACGGTATTAGATCAAGTGTTAGAAAGTTAAATCCAATACTTAGAAGTATCGTTGGTAAAAAAGTTGATGTTGCAATTAGAGATTTACAGTTTTCAGAAAAAAGAGTTACTAGAGATGTTAGAAAAACTATTAGCTCTGCAGTTGCAAATGCTGAAAATAATTTTCAATACGATATTGATAAATTAATAGTTAAAGAAGCATATTGTGGAAAAAAAATAGTTATGAAAAGATTTAGACCAAGAGCCAAAGGAAGAGCAGCACCAATATTAAAACCTTGGTCAACTGTTACAATTATTTTATCAGAAGCAAAACAAATGGAGAAGCATGGGGCAAAAAGTTAATCCGGTAGGTTTTAGACTAGGTGTCAACAGAGGATGGGACTCTGTATGGTATGCTAAGAAAAAAGATTTTGGAAATTACCTAATCGAAGATTTTAAAATTAGGGAATATATCAAGAAAAATGTAATTAACTCTGGCGTATCTAAGGTAATGATCGAGAGAACATCTAATAAATGTTATGTTACAATCTATACTTCTAGACCTGGATTTGTTATTGGAAAAAAAGGAAGTGATATAGACAAAATTAAAAATAATCTTTCAAAATTCACAACAAATGAAGTTAATCTAAATATCAAAGAAGTTAAAAAACCTGAAACTAATGCTTATTTAGTAGCTGAAAACATAGCTCAGCAGCTTGTTAAAAGAATTTCTTATAGAAGAGCCATGAAAAGAGCAATGCAATCATGTATTAGACTCGGAGCAAAGGGAATTAAAGTTTCTGTAAGTGGAAGACTCGGCGGAAATGAAATAGCAAGAACAGAGTGGTTAAGAGATGGAAGTATTCCATCACATACTTTAAGAGCTGATATAGATTATGCAGAGGCAGAGGCTCTTACAACATATGGAATTATTGGTATTAAAGTTTGGATTTATAAAGGTGAAGTTTTTGCTAGGGAATTTAGCCAAGAGACAAACAAGGTAACACCAAAGGAAGGTAAACAATAATGCTTCAACCAGTAAGAACAAAGTGGAGAAAAGCGCACAAAGGTAGAATTCATGGTAATGCTACAAGAGCTAGTACTATTAACTATGGTGCTTACGCTTTAAAAGCTTTACAGCCTGAAAGAGTTACTGGAAAACAAATAGAAGCTGCAAGAGTTGCCTTAACGAGACACATGAAAAGACAAGGAAGAGTTTGGACAAGAATATTTCCAAATATACCAGTTTCAAAAAAACCAATTGAAGTCAGAATGGGTAAAGGAAAAGGTTCACCAGAATACTTTGCATGTAGAGTAAAACCAGGAAGAATATTATTTGAAGTTGATGGTGTGTCGGAACAAATTGCAAAAGAAGCTTTATACAAAGCATCAGCAAAATTACCTATTAAGACCAAAACAATTAAGAGATTTGCATAATGAAAAAACAAGAAATTAAAAAATTATCAAAGGGCGAAATTGTGAAGAATATTGATAAACTTAAAAAAGATCTTTTTAATTTCAGATTTCAAAAAATGAATTCACAAGTAACAAACCCAGCTAAAATTGGGGAAACTAGAAAAACAATAGCAAGATTAAAAACAATTTTAAAAGGAAAAGCAAATGCCTAAAAAAATACTAACAGGTGTAGTTATAAGCGATAAACCAAATAAAACAGTTACTGTTATGGTAGAACGTAAATATTCTCACCCAGTTCTAAAAAAAGTAATCAAAGTTAGAAAAAACTATAACGCTCATGATGAAAATAATAAGTTCAAAACTGGAGACAAAGTTTCAATTATTGAGAGCAAACCTTTTTCAAAAAATAAAAAATTTCAAGTTATGGAGAGTACAAAGTAATGATTGGTGTTCAAACAGAATTACAAGTAGCTGATAATACTGGTGCAAAAAGAATTGAGTGCATTAATACTTCATTTGGATTAATATTTTTTTTGTCTATGTAAGATTGGATCTTATCCAGATTTAAAATTGCGACACTATCTTTTGAAATTGGGTTAAATCCTCTTTTTGGAAGTCTTCTGTATAATGGCATTTGACCACCTTCAAAACTTTTTATAGCTACCCCAGATCTTGATTTTTGACCTTTAACACCTCTTCCTGATGTTTTTCCTTTGCCTGAACCAATTCCTCTTCCAACTCTTATTTTAGATTTATTGATTTTTTCTCTGTTATTTAAAGTAATCATTATCCTCTTTTTTCAATTATTTCAGAAATTTTTTTATTTCTAATCGCTGATATTTGTTTTGGTGAACTTTGTTTCATTAATGCTTTCATTGTAGCTCTAATTACATTGTGCGCATTAGAAGTTCCCATAGATTTTGCAACAATATCTTTTACTCCTAAAACTTCACATACTGCCCTCACAGGACCTCCTGCAATAATACCTGTTCCCTTAGAAGCTGCTCTTAGCACTATTCTGCCCGAACCATCTTTTGCCTTAACGTCATGGTGTATCGTTCTGCCTTCTCTCAATGGTATATGTGTAAGTTTTCTTCTTGCCATCTCATTGGCTTTTTTAATGGCATCAGGTACTTGTTTTGCTTTTGCATGAGCTATACCAATTTTACCTGCTTGATTTCCAACAACTACAAGCGCTGAAAATCCAAATCTTCTTCCACCCTTAACAACTTTAGTAATACGATTTATGTGTACTAATTTTTCTAATATATCGTC
>CACDQB010000045.1 GCA_902554795.1 uncultured Pelagibacteraceae bacterium
ATGAGTCTAGAAGAAAAAATTCAAATCGCCAGAGTGTTTGATGAACTGGGTATCGATATTATTGAAGCAGGTTTTCCAATAGCTTCACCAGGGGATTTTGAAGCTGTTTCAGAAGTAAGTAAAATTTTAAAAAATTCTATTCCTGCAGGACTTTCAAGACATTCAGTAAAAGATATTGATAGAGCTTATGAAGCTCTAAAACATGCACCAAGATTTAGAATACATACATTTATTTCTACAAGTCCTTTACACATGAAGCATAAATTAAATATGTCTCCAGAAGATGTTTATGAATCAATTGGAAAACATGTTGCTTACGCAAGAAAGTTTACTGATGACGTTGAATGGTCATGCGAAGATGGAACAAGAACCGATATGGATTACATGTGTAAAACTGTAGAACTTGCAATTAAAAATGGAGCTACAACAATTAATATTCCTGATACAGTTGGTTACACAATACCATCTGAGTTTACTACAATTATAGAAACCTTATTAAATAAAGTTCCAAATATTGATAAAGCAATTTTATCAACTCATTGTCATAATGATTTAGGTTTAGCAGTAGCTAACTCGTTAGCTGGAGTTCAAGCTGGAGCAAGACAAATTGAATGTACAATAAATGGATTAGGAGAAAGAGCAGGAAATGCTGCTCTTGAGGAAGTTGTTATGGCAATTAAAACAAGACCTGATTTAATGCCTTACGAAACTGGAATTAATACAACACTTTTAAGCAAAGCTTCAAAAATTGTTTCAAACGCAACAGGTTTTCCTGTTCAATATAATAAAGCTATCGTTGGAAAAAATGCTTTTGCTCATGAAGCAGGAATTCATCAGGATGGAATGTTAAAAAATAGACAAACATATGAGATAATGACACCTGAAAGTGTAGGGGTTAAGCAAACATCATTAGTGATGGGAAAACATTCTGGGCGACATGCATTTAAAGATAAATTAAACAGTTTAGGTTATCCAGATTTAACTGACGATGTGGTAGGAAATGCATTTGCAAAATTCAAAGTCTTAGCAGATAAGAAAAAACATGTTTACGATGAAGATATTATTGCCTTAGTAGATGATAGTCTAATTGTAGATAATAAAGTTAATGCAATTACTCTTAAATCTTTAAAAGTTTTTGCTGGAACAGGAGAACCACAAAAAGCAGAAATGACTTTGGATGTTTATGGTGATGTTAAAAATGCAACAGAAACTGGAGATGGTCCAGTGGATGCAATATTCAAATGCATTAAAACTTTATATCCTCACGATGTTAACTTGCAACTTTATCAAGTTCATGCTGTTACAGAAGGTACAGATGCACAAGCGACTGTTAGTGTAAAAATTGAGGAAAAAGGCAAAACAACTGTAGGTCAAGCAGCTGATACAGATACTTTAGTTGCATCAGCAAATGCTTACATAAATGCATTAAATAAAATGATAATTAAAAGAGATAAAACAGCTCCTATGGAGCAAGAAAGTCAGAAAGTAAGAGGGATATAATGGGATTATTTAGCAGTGTTAAAAAAATATGGAGCCAAGATATGGCAATTGATCTTGGAACAGCAAACACACTTGTAGTTTTAAAGGGTCAAGGAGTAGTTCTTAATGAGCCATCAGTAGTAGCGATAGTTGATCAAGGTGGTAAAAAAAATGTATTGGCTGTTGGAGACGAAGCGAAAACAATGCTTGGAAGAACCCCAGGAAACATAAGTGCAATTAGACCTTTAAGAGATGGGGTTATTGCAGATTTTATAGTTACCGAAGAAATGATTAAACATTTTATTAAAAAAGTTCATAAAGGAAGTACATTTGCTAATCCTAGAATTTTAATTTGTGTACCAACTGGTTCAACACCAGTCGAAAGAAAAGCAATTCAAGATAGTGCTTTAGCAGCAGGCGCAAGAAGGGTTCAATTGATTGAAGAACCAATTGCAGCAGCTATTGGAGCAAATTTACCAATTTCTGAAGCAACTGGTTCTATGATTGTAGATATTGGTGGGGGTACAAGTGAAATTGCAGTAATGTCTTTAGGTGGATTAGTTTACTCTAAATCATTGAGAGTTGCAGGTGACTCAATGGATACTGCAATAGTGGATTACATGAGAAAAGAATACAATTTATTAATTGGTGATACTACTGCTGAAAAAATAAAAAAAGAAATGGGAACTGCTGTACCAACGGGAACAAATACTTATCCAGTTAAAGGAAGAGATTTAAGATCAGGTACTCCAAAGGAAGTTAATATTACAGAGGAAGATACTGCTGAAGCACTAAACGATATTATGAAACAAATGGTTGGTGCAATTAAAGATGCGTTGGAAAATACTCCACCTGAGTTGTCAGCTGATTTAGTTGATATGGGTTTAACTTTAACAGGTGGTGGTGCTTTGTTAAAAAATATCGATAAAAGGTTTTCTAAAGAAACAGGTTTACCAGTTCATATAGCAGATGATCCATTATCTTGTGTAGCTGTTGGTACAGGTAAAGCTTTGGATCAAGAAGAAACTTTTTCTACTATGTTATCTGAATATTAAGAAAAATGGCTACTGGCAGAGATGATTTTGTAATTGCCATTAGGTCAGCTTTTTTAAAAAAAAAAGATAAGCAAAAATTTTCTTTACTAACTTTAATTGTTTTATCAATTTTTGTAATTGCTCTAAGTAATTTAAATTTTAAACCAATACAATTTGTTAAATTAGGAATTAATGAAGTAATTTATAGATCATCTCATATTGCATCAATCCCAGAAAATAAATTAAATGAAATAACTTCAAAATTCAAATCACATATGGAGTTATATGAAAGTCATCAGAAAGATTTAATTAAAATAGAAAATTCTGATCAACTTAAAATACAAAATGAGTTTTTAACTGCAGAAAATAAAAAGCTTAGAGAGTTACTTGATGAAAGTATAAATTCACAAGAAATTTTTGCCAGAGTTTTAATTGATAAAGACAGCCCATATTTAAAATCAGTAGTATTAAATAAAGGCACAAAAGATAAAGTAAAAATTGGAATGGCAGTTATTGATGATGTTTATCTAGTTGGACAGATAATTGAAGTAAATTATAGTAATTCAAGGGCATTACTATTATCAGATCTTAATAGCAAAATACCATCTGTTCTAGAGCCGGATGACATACAAGCCGTAATTTCTGGTACAGGAAGTGATTTTGGAAAAATTGAACATACTCAAGAAGAATTTAGAGAAGATTTTAAAAATAAAGAAATTTTTGCTTACACCTCAGGTCTTGGTGGTTTATTCAAACCCGGTATACCAATTGGAAAAATTGACAACATATCAGATGGAAAAATTAATTTTTTTTCTGATTTTACACAACTCAACTATGTGAAAATAGTTTCTTACAAAATAGGTGGAGAAGAGTAATGTCGTCACTTAATAAAAGTCCTTTTTTAAAAATATTTTTATCCTACGTACCGTTTATAATGCTATTCTTTTCTGTATTTAATGAATTTGATTTTAATTACTTAAAACTAGATTATTTTGCTTTTAATTTTGTCCATCTATTAATTTTCTTTTGGACTTTAAGAAATCCTGATCAATTAGGTTATCTGGCAATTTTCTTTGCAGGAATAATTAATGATGTTGTAATAGGTATACCAATAGGAATTAGTAGTTTT
>CACDQB010000046.1 GCA_902554795.1 uncultured Pelagibacteraceae bacterium
TCATTCCTCTTGATCGAATTTCTCTTCCTAATCTTTTTCTTTTTAACATTTGTTCAGAAAGCAATCTTATCAATTCTAGTTTTTTAAGTTGTAATTTTAATTTTTCAGCAACTTCTTGAACTTTAAATTCTTCTTCTGGTGTTCCTGGAAGTAATAATTTAGATTTTAAATAAGCTAACCAAGTTGCCATTAATAAATATTCTGACGCAATTTCTAAATTTAAATCTTTTTCTTTTGTAATATAATCGTGAAACTGATCTGCTAACTTTGTAATTGATATCTCTTCAAGATCTACTTTTTGAGCTTTGGCTAAATCTAAAAGGACATCTAGAGGGCCATTATAATTATTAATATCAACATTAAATAATGCAGAATCAGAAATAGTCATGCTCAGATATTAACTTAAAATTTTATAAAATAACGATGTTTTTTTTATTATAAAATTACTAACCTTTGGTGAATTATCACCAACTACCTTCATTTCAGACAATTTGCCATTACAATGAAGAGCAAGATTACAACCTGCACTAAATGTTTTAATAGTATTAGTTTTTAAATCATCTTTTAAACTTTTCATTGATAAATCATCTGAAATTAAAATGTTTTTAAAGCCAATTTTTTTTCTAATTAAATTAATAATTTTTTTAGAGTGTGTAGCTGTATTTAATCTATCAATGCTTCGATATATTACATGTGCTGTCATAGCAAAATAACTTTGTTTTTTCTTGAATGGAAAAAAATCATTTTTATTCAAATAATTTAAGTTTTTGGTAACTGTAGGAGTAAATTTATGACTATCTACCTTAGCTAATCCATGGCCTGGTATGTGTTTCATCACAGTTCCAATGGAATTTTCATGAAAATAATCAATGCAAATATCTCCAATTTTAGAGATATTTTTTTTATTTTTGGAAAAAGATCTGTCGCCAATAATGTTGCTAGCTCCTTTAACTCGAAGATCTAAAACAGGAACAGTATTTATATTTACACCAATTGATTTAAGCAAATACGAAGTTTTATCGATAAATAATTTATAAATAATATTAAATTTTTTCTTATCTTTTGTGAATAAATTGCCAAAATATTCAGAGGTTAAATTATCAAATGAAATAATTTTACTTAATCGATTGACTCGTCCACCTTCTTGATCAATTAATATAGGGTATTTTTTGTCTTTAAATATCTTTTTTATTTTATCAGTTAATTTTTTAGTTTGTTCAATTGAACTTACGTTTCTTGAAAATAAAATAACTCCCCATGGTTTATATTTCTTTAAAAAAGTAATCTCTTTGTTTGATAATTTTGATGATTTAAAACCAACAATAAAAGCTCTTCTATTCTTTATCATTCTCTAAAAGTTTCCAAAAATTAAATTTTTTTTTCTTTTTTTTGTTTGTTTGCTTAACGTATTCTATTACATTTTGTGTGTCGTTTTCCAAAACAGGTAAATTTTGTGAATATAATTTAATTTTTTCATCGTTATTTTTATAAGATCTGTATGATTTCTTCTTATTTTCATCTGAAAAATAATATCTACCAGTCAAAAAAATAAATAAAGCAATTACAACAATAAAGATTAAATACTTAATTTCTTTTAGCATTACATTTTATCTGGTGTATCAACACCAACTATATCCATTCCTGATTTTACTACGTTAGATATTGCTTTTAAAAAAATTAATTTATCTGGTGAAACTATTTTTTGATCATTAATAAATCTTTTTTCTGGGTTTTGTTTACCAAGACTCCAATACGAGTGAAATTCTGAGGCAAGATCATATAAATAAACAGGTATTCTATGTGGTTCTAATTTTGAACTAGCTAAATCAATACATTTGGGCCATTCTGAAATCTTTTTTAAAATTTTGATCTCATCATTTGAGTATTTGAAACTATAATCATCTAATTCAATTTTTGAATTTAAATCTTTATCAATATGTCTAAAGACGGATGAAATTCTAGCATAACAATATTGAACGTAATATAACGGATTGTCTTTAGATTTTTCTTTTACAGCATCAAAATCAAAATCTAATTCCACGTCACTACTTCTATTAAGCATGATGAATCTAGTTGCATCTTTTCCGACTTCTTCAATTAAATCATCAACCGTAATGTAGTCACCTTTTCTTTTAGACATCTTAAATGGTTTGTTATCTTTAATTAATTTTACAAGCTGACTAATTTTACAAATCAATTTATCTTTTTTTCCTGATAAAGCTTCAACTGAAGATGAAATTCTTTTGATATAACCAGCATGATCTGCGCCAAGAATATTTATTAAATAATCAAATTTACGATCTACTTTATTTTTATGATAAGCAACATCACTTGCAAAATAAGTCCATGTTCCATCTGACTTTTGTAAAGCTCTATCTTTATCATCACCAAAATCAGTAGATTTAAAAAGTAACTGTTCTCTTTCTACCCACTTTTTATCATCTTCACCAGCTGGAGCTTTAATTTTTCCTTTGTATACAAATTTATTCTTTTCTAAAAATTTGATTACACTCTCAACTTCGTTATTTGAAACAATACTTTTCTCACTAACAAAATTATCGTGATTAATTCCTAAACTCTTAAGATTTTTTTTAATTAAAAGTAGCGCCTGTTCTATAGATAAAACTGTTAACTTATCGCTTATTTGCTCATAATCATCAAAATTTAGATCTGAATTATCCGAAACTATATTTTTTGCAAAATCAACAAGGTAATCTCCTGGATACAAATCAGGATTATCTTGAGGAAATGTTTCGTTAAATTTTACTTCCCTAATTCTAAAGTATACAGATTTTGTAAAATTTATTATCTGGTTACCATAATCATTTACATAATACTCTTTTGTAACCTTGTGTTTATTAAATATTAACACATTAGATATGACATCACCTAAAATAGCTCCTCTACAATGACCAACATGCAAAGGTCCTGTAGGATTAGCTGATACAAATTCAACTAAATAATTATTTTTTTTCTCTTTTTCATTAATTCCAAATTTTTCAGCGTTATCAATTATTTCTTTAATAAAGTTTGACCAAAAAGATGGCTTAAATTTAATATTTATAAAACCAGGTTTAGCAACGGATATATTGTCAATTTGATCATCACTATTTTTTATTTCAGGTGCGAGTTTTTCTGCCAATTCTATTGGAGAAGTTTTGTTTAGTTTCGATAAAACCATTGCAACATTAGTTGAAATATCACAATCAAATTTTGGGGGTGGTATTTCCGCGTTAATACCATTGAAACTTTCTGGAACGATAAGTTGATTTTTTTTACTAAGCTCAACAATAACAAATTTAATTT
>CACDQB010000047.1 GCA_902554795.1 uncultured Pelagibacteraceae bacterium
AGCATTAGGTGCACCAAATTCAATTACTATAGAAGAATATTGGGCAAGTTTATTGTCATTTATTACATTGGCTGCAATGTATGTAGGAGTTGCTGTAATAGTCAGTTTTTTTACTTCACACTATTTGTTTAGGTGGAGAACAGCAATGGTAGAATGGTACCACAGTGTATATGACAAAGCTCGGAAAATTGAAGGTGCAGCACAAAGGGTACAAGAAGATACAATTAAATTTTCTAGAATAATGGAATCTTTAGGAACGAGCTTAATTGAAGCTTTGATGATACTTGTTGAATTTATGCCGATACTATTTGGATTGAGTATTGGTATTCCAATATTTTTTTTTGGTGATTGGGATTATGGTTTAATAGTAGGTGCTTTAATTTGGTCCATAGGTGGTACAATTTTTTTAATTTTACTTGGTTTAATTTTGAGATTAGTAGGTGTTGAGTATGATCTTCAAAAGAAGGAAGCAGCCTATAGAAAAATACTTGTAATTGCAGAAGATGATGGAACAGTAAGACCAAAGACTATTGATGAATTATTTGATGACGTAAGAAGTATTCATTTTTTAAGTTATATTAGATATTTATATTTTAATATTGGAAGAATAGCCTACCTTCAGGCAAATGTTTTGTCAGCGTATGTTTTTTTAGCACCTGCAATTGTTGCAGGCGCAGTAACACTTGGAGTAATGCAGCAAATAATAAGAGCTTTTGGTAGAGTAGAGGGGTCAATGCAATACATATTGAAAGCTTGGCCAACTATTATAGAACTTGCTAGTGTATATAAACGTTTAAGAGAATTTGAATCTAAAATAAATCAAGAAGATTTAATTGATGAAAAAGTTTAATGGCAATTGATAAAAAATTTATTGATCAATTTATAAATGTTACTTCAAAAGCAGCTTTAGCATCCTCATATTTGGTTGGCAAAAAAGATAAAATTGCTGCAGACAAGGCTGCTGTAGATTCTATGAGAAAAGAATTAAATAAAATTAATATTAAAGGAAAAATAGTAATTGGCGAGGGTGAACTAGATGAAGCTCCAATGCTGTATATAGGAGAAACATTAGGAACTGGAAACGGTCCAGAAATTGATATAGCTGTTGACCCTTTAGAAGGAACTAATTTTGCTGCTAACAATTTACCCGGTGCATTATCAGTGATTGCTATCTCTGAAAAAAACAACTTATTTAAAGCTCCTGAAACTTACATGGAAAAAATATCTACCAAAGTTAATGAAAAGAATGTTGTTGATTTAGATTACACGGTTAAACAAAATATCTCTAACTTAAGTGATTATTTAAATAAAAATCCAGAGAATCTAACAGCATGTATTCTTAATAGACCAAGACATAAAGAAATTATGGAAGAATTAAAAAAATTAAAAGTTAATCTTAAATTAATTGAAGATGGTGATGTGTCAGGTGCTTTGCTTGTAACAGAGGAAAAATATAATGTTGATATTTTTTTAGGTATAGGTGGTGGTCCTGAGGGTGTTCTTTCAGCAGCTGCTTTGGATACATATAATTGTAATTTTCAAGGAAGATTTTTGTTTAAAACCGACGACGATAAATTAAGAGCAAAACAAATGGGAATAAAAGAGTTAAACAAAAAATATGAATTAAATGAAATAGTTAGCGGAGATACAATTTTCTGTGCTACAGGTATCACATCAGGTGATTTGGTCTCAGGTATAAAAATTAAAGATAATGAATTTATTTCTGAAACATTAGTAACGCACAAACACTCAGACCTAAGAAAAGTAATAAAATTAAAACAAAATCTATGATGATAAGCTTGATTAATTATCTTTTTTACAATAAAAAACAGCTTTTTGGTCCCTTCGTCTATCGGTTAGGACACGTGGTTTTCATCCTCGAAAGAGGGGTTCGATTCCCCTAGGGACCGCCACAAAATATGTATCATTACGTATATATTCTCAAAACACTAGATGGATATATAAAAAAAACGTATGTTGGTTATTCAACAAATGTTATTGCTAGACTAAAAAAACACAACTCCTCAAAAGGGGCAAAATCTACCAAAGGGTATAAATGGAAAATCATTTATAAAAAAAGATTTTTATCAAAATCTAAAGCCTTATCATTCGAATATACACTCAAAAAAGATAGAAAAAAAAGGTTATCCGTATTAAAAAGTGTGGGATAAATCTTTTATGAAAATAGCAACAATACTTCCATATAAGGAAAATTATACTTTTTCTAGAGCTCAAGCTGCAGCAATTTGGGTGAGTAATTTTTTTAAACATTCAAAGTTTAAAGAAACTAATTATATATTTGGTAATACCAATACAAAAGACTATTTAACGAAAAATTATATAAATATTGATATCAGTAATCTTAAATCTAAATTTTCAAGCACCACTAAAGAATATTGTAAAAACATTGTTTCAAAAATTGTAGATCAAAATTTTGAGATTATTGAAATACATAACAGACCGTTAATATTTAATTATTTAAAGAAAGAAATTAATTCAAAATATATTTTATATTTCCATAACGACCCATTAAGTATGAATGGATCAAAAACCCCAGCTGAAAGATTAAATTTACTTGTAAAGCTAGATAAAATTATATTTGTAAGCAAGTGGGTTCAGGATAGATTTTTTATAGACTTAGATAAAAAGCTTTCAGACAAAACTGAAATTGTTTATCCCAGCATACACAAAGTAAATAAAATTAGCAAAAAAGAAAAAAAAATTACATTTGTTGGGAAATTAAATACATCAAAAGGCTATGATATATATAAGGAGTCAATACTTCAAATACTTGATGAATTCGAAGATTGGAAAGCTTATTCAATCGGTGATGAAGACAGAGAAAGACCTATTATAAAACATAAAAATCATCAAGAATTAGGTTTTCTTAAACACAAAGAGGTTTTAAATTTTTTAAATAGGTCTGAAATTGCTGTAGTTCCATCAAGATGGGAAGAGCCTTTTGGCAGAACAGCGCTTGAATCATCCTCAAGAGCTTGTGCAACAATAATATCAAATAAAGGAGGTCTACCAGAAACAACAGATCACTGTGTTATTCTTAAAAA
>CACDQB010000048.1 GCA_902554795.1 uncultured Pelagibacteraceae bacterium
TGCAAGTATGGCTTCAGCTAGTTTTGATGAAAAAATTGAGGAGAAAAAACCAACAGTTCAAGTTGGAGATCCATTTACTGAAAAACTTTTACTTGAGGCTTGTTTAGAGTTAATGGCAGGAGACTCAATTATAGCTATACAGGATATGGGTGCCGCTGGTTTAACATCATCAAGTATTGAAATGGCATCTAAAGGAAACCTTGGAATTGAAATCAATTTAAACAAAGTACCATGCAGAGAAACTAAAATGACACCTTACGAGATTATGCTCTCTGAAAGCCAAGAAAGAATGTTGATTGTTTTAGAAAACGGCAAAGAAGAACAAGCAAAAAAAATATTTGATAAATGGAATCTAGATTTTGCAGTGATTGGTAAAACTACTAAATCTAAAAAAATAGAACTTTATTTTAATGATGAAAAAGTTGCTGATATTCCAGTCAATACATTGGTTGAAAACTCTCCTATGTACGATCGAAAATGGAAAAAAGCAAAACTTCCTAAAAAGAATAAAATTAAAAAAGAGGACATTAAACATTTAAAAATTATTGATGTATTAAAGAAAATTTTAGCCAATCCAAATATATGTAGCAAAGAATGGATTTGGCAACAGTACGATCATACGGTCATGGGAGATACAATACAAAAACCTGGTGGGGATGCTGGTGTTGTAAGAGTTCATGGAACGGATAAGGCTGTGGCTGCTTCTGTTGACTCTTCTGCGGTTTATTGCTGGGCTCACCCTTTAACTGGTGGAAGGCAAGTAGTTTGTGAAAGTTTCAGAAATCTTATATCTGTTGGTGCAAAACCAATTGCTATCACGAATTGTCTAAATTTTGGCAGTCCAGAAAATGAAGAAAATATGGGTGAATTTGTTGAATGCGTTCAAGGAATTGGTGAGGCAAGTAAATATTTAAATTTTCCAGTAGTTTCTGGAAATGTATCTTTCTACAACCAAACAAAAGATAAAGGTATAAAACCTACACCTGCAATTGGAGGAGTTGGGTTAATCAAAGATTATAAAAATGTGATTAGTATGGATTTTAAAGAAGTTGATAATCTAGTTTTAGTAATTGGAAAAACTGAGGGTCATATTGATCAAAGTTTATTTGCAAGAACTATTTTAGATGAAAAAAATGGTCCTCCGCCAGAAATAAATTTATTTAATGAAAAAAATAATGGAGAAACATTGCTCAAATTGATTGATAATAATTTAATAAGAAGTGCACATGATGTTTCTTTAGGTGGCATAATTACTGCAGTAGCAAAAATGTGTATTAAAGGAAAAAAAGGAATTTATATTAAAAAACCTAAATATCTAATTAATGAAATTGAGTACTTATTCGCTGAAGATCAAGGTAGATATATTCTAGAAATAAACAAAAAGGATTTAAAAAAAGTAGCTGATATATTGAATAAAAATGCAGTTCATTTTGATGAACTTGGCACAATTAGTGAAAATGAACTATATATTAATGATAAGACAAAAGTTACAATTGACGAATTATCAACTTCAAATAAAAGTTGGCTTACAAACTATATGAGTAAATAATGGCGATGGATTTAAAAGAAATTGAGAATTTTATAAAAGAGGCAATGCCAGATGCAATTGTTGAAATACAAGATTTGGCAGGTGATGGAAATCATTATTCAGCAACTGTTACCTCATCTCAATTTTCAGGAAAAAGTAAAATTGAGCAACATAAAATGGTTTACAATTCGTTAAAAGGCCGAATGGGCAATGAACTGCATGCATTAGCAATTAAAACAAAGGAGAGTTAAAATGGATCAACAAACAAATGATTTAATAAAAAATGAAATTGAAAACAACGAAGTATGTTTATTTATGAAAGGCACACCTGATGCTCCACAATGTGGGTTTTCAATGGCTACATCAAATATTTTAAAAATTCTTGAGGTAAATTTTAAAGGTATAAATGTCTTAGATAATCAAAATCTTAGAGAAGGTATTAAAGTTTATAGTGATTGGCCAACAATACCACAATTGTATGTAAAAAATGAGTTTATAGGTGGCTGTGATATAGTAAAAGAAATGTATGAAAGTGGTGAACTTGTGAAACTTTTTGAAAGTAAAAATATTAATTTCAAATCAAAAAGTTAATTTTTTCTTAAGATATTCCTTAAATGCTTAGATAAAAACTTTCTAAATAATGTTAATCTTGAAATTTTTTGAAAATCATTTTTGTTTTTTTGTATTAAGTTAAATTCTATATTATCTTCCCAATAAAGTTCTAGAACCAAGCTTTGTCTAAAAATTTTAGAAAACTTCTTAGAAGTGGATACAGTAATCACAGGTTCTAGGTATTGTATCTTTTCGGATATGTTTAATTTATTATCAATATCATCAAACTCCATATGCCAAATATGATCTTTTTTATTTTCGAAAACTAAATTATCCTCAAGTATTGTTGGTAATTCAATATAACCTTTAGATGATATTCTGCTTAATTCATTAATAAAAGTTTTAACATCTTTTACGTGTTCAATTACATGAGATGCTATTACAAAATCAAATTCATTATCTTTAAATGGTAAAACATTTCCATCTAATTTAACAAAATTTTTATCTTTATAAAAACTTGACAAATCTTGAACATCACAAATTACTGTGGCATTTTCATGTGCTGTATATCCGCAACCAATATCTAAAATCTTCCAGTTTAAGTTGTTTTTTAAAAGTTTATCAATGTATTGTTTTGATGATCTTCTTATCAAGAAATTATCTTGAGTAATATTCGATTACTAAATTAGGTTCCATAACTATTGGGTAAGGAACTTCCTCAAATTTAGGTATTCTCACAAACTTAAGTTTCTTATTTTTTTCATCCATTTGAATGTACTCAGGAGTTTCTCTTTCTTTGTTTGCAAGAGCAATATCTATAATTGCTAATTGTTTCGATTTATCTCTGATTTCAATTGTATCCTCTTCTCTAACCGAGTAACTAGCA
>CACDQB010000049.1 GCA_902554795.1 uncultured Pelagibacteraceae bacterium
TGTTTCTTGGTAATTGGCTATTTTGGAATGTGGAAAAATTGTATGGCTACAGTTGCTATAATTTCTGTTTCAACATTAGTTTGTATTGTAGTTGGAATTCCAATTGGAATTGTCATGTCAAAATCTGCAAGAGCAGAAAAAGCAATTTTACCTATTTTAGATATGATGCAGACTATTCCAAGTTTTGTATATTTGATTCCAATAATTATGCTTCTTGGTATTGGTAAAGTTCCAGGACTGCTCGCAGTTTGTATTTATGCTCTACCTCCAATAGTTAGATTAACAAACCTTGGAATTCGAGAAGTTGATAAAGAGACTTTAGAGGCTAGCGAAGCTTTTGGGGCAACACCGATGCAAAAATTAAGATCTGTTCAAATCCCACTTTCTCTACCAACTATTTTTGCTGGGATTAACCAAACGATTATGATGGCTTTAGCAATGGTAGTGATTGCTTCAATGATAGGTGTAAAAGGCTTAGGAGTCCCTATTTTACAGGCTATTTCCAATCAATATTTAGCTCTTGGAATGATGAATGGTTTAGCAATCGTAGCTCTGGCAATTATCTTTGATAGAGTAACTCAACAGTACGGACAAAGAATTCAAAAGCACAGAGGTCAGTTAAAAAAGTAAATTAGTCTCAATCGAATTTTCTAGACTCATATTTCAAAATAAATAAAGATCTTCCCTATGAATTTTTCATTGGAAATAGGTCCTAAAACAGAGATTGATACAGTTCCAGCGTTGTCTGACATTTATATAACAATGCTACCTGGGGGTGATTATAGAGAAACTGCTGATAAAGCAGTAGAACTTGTAAAAAAAGGATTTAACCCCGTACCTCATTTTCCTGCTAGATCAATGCATGATGAAAAAGAACTTAAAGATTATGTTTCTAGATGCAAAGATGGTGGAGTAAAGCAAGCCCTAATTATTGGAGGCGGAAGAGAACCAGCAGGTAAATTTGATAGTTCATTTCAACTTTTAGAGACTGGTTATTTTGAAAAAATGAAAATAGGAATTGCTGGACATCCCGAGGGGAGTCCTGATATATCCGACTCAGATTTAGAAAAAGCTATGATAGATAAAAAGCCTTACGCTGATTATATTGTAACACAATGGTTACTTGATCCTCAGCCTATTATAGATTTTATTTCTAAGCAAAGCGTACCAGTGCATGTGGGAATTACTGGGCCATTAAAAATATCTAGCTTAATTAAATTTGCTAATATTGTGGGGGCAAAAAATTCCTTAAACTTTCTTAAATCTAATTTTAGTAAGGCATTGGATTTATTGAAACCTAAAGACCCTAATGATTTAATTGGGAAAGTTAAATCGCACACTGATAACTTCCACATTTATACATTCGGCGGCTTGAAGGAAACTAACAAGTGGTTGAAGGAGAATAGTTATGTCTAATGAATTTGACTATGCTAAATTAAAACATGTTACTTCTGTTGATCAATCAGATAGAGAAGTACCATACAACTTAAGACAAAGTGGGCCAACAAAAGTTGAAATGTTAATTTCAACAAGGGTGAGAAAATCACCTTATTGGCATTTATCAATGCAGGCAGGTTGTTGGAGAGCAACTGTATACAATCGTATTTATCACCCAAGAGGTTATGTAAAACCTGAAGATGGTGGAGCTATGGTTGAATACGATGCGATCGTAAACCACGTAACAATGTGGAACGTTGCTGTTGAAAGACAAATAAGAGTAAAGGGTCCAGATGCAGAAAAATTTACGGACTATGTAATCACTAGAGATGCAACAAAAATTTCTCCCATGAGAGCAAGATATGTTATTTTGTGTAACGCTTATGGCGGAGTTTTAAATGATCCAATTCTTTTAAGAATTTCAGAAGATGAGTTTTGGTTTTCATTATCAGACTCTGATATTGGAATGTATTTACAAGGTGTTAATGCTGATGGAAGATTCAATTGTACGATTGAAGAAATTGATGTCAGTCCAGTTCAAATACAAGGACCTAAATCAAAAGCATTAATGAAAGATTTATGTGGCGATCAAGTTGATTTTGATAATATGCCTTTCTACGGTTTAGCAGCAGCTAAAGTTGGAGGAAGAGATGTTGTTATTTCTCAGTCTGGTTTCTCGGGTGAAGCTGGTTATGAGATTTATTTAAGAAATTCAACTTTGTACGCTGAAGATATGTGGAATGCTGTGCTTTCGGCTGGAAAAAAACATAGCTTGATGGTTATTGCTCCTGCTCACCATAGAAGAATTCAAGCGGGTATACTTTCATGGGGACAAGACATGGATCAACAACACAATCCATTCCAATGTAATTTAGGTTATCAAGTTTCTTTGTCTGGAAAAGGAGAATGGAACAAAACTGCTGATTATGTTGGTAAGGCTGCACTAGAAAAAATGAAAGAAGAATTAAAAGCAGGAAAAAAACCTTACAAACTTCAATTAGTTGGTATGGAATTAGGCGGTAAACCTATTGATAATTATGCACCTGACTTTTGGTTAGTTTCCCCAGAAAGTGGTGGTGATCCAGTAGGATTTTTAACATCACCATGGTGGCATCCTGAAAAGAAAACAAATATTGCAATGGGATATGTTCCTTTTGATGGGACGTTAAATGCAAATGGTTTTCCAAAAGGAAAAGTGGGAACTAAATATAAAGTTCATTTACCAGAGCAATATTCGGAAACTCCAGGAACACCTGTGGATGCTGTTGTGGTAGATATTCCATTCA
>CACDQB010000050.1 GCA_902554795.1 uncultured Pelagibacteraceae bacterium
ATTGGGGTTGGAGAACTTGTTGCAAAAGAAATTCTTGGTACTGAAAGTGATTTGTTAAAACCATTTAGATTCAACCGTTACGAGAAGGGAGAACTTCACCCTACTTCGAACAGTCCGTTTCCTTGGAGCTAGACTCTAAGCCTAGACACAAATAAATTTTTCAGCTACGTTTGAATAAATTAAATTCATTGAGGGGTGAAAATGACAGATCTAGAAAAACACGTTAACCAACCGGGACGTGCGAAATTAGTAAAAGACGTTAGAGCAAAAATTAAAGAATTAGGAATAACTTATATTTATTTTCAATTCATTTCAGTAACTGGAAGAGTTGTTGGAAAAGGTATCCCTGCTGACCATTGGGAAAGAACTGCAGAAAAAGGTTTTCAATTAGTTTATGGTTCTACTGCAAATTTATTCTTAGATCGTCATAATAATTACATCGGTTACGGACCAGAGGCTATGGAACTTGTGGGAATTCCTGATCCAGAAACTTTCGTTCAATTACCTTGGGACAAAAGAGTTGCAAGAGTATTTTGTACATGTTTCAGAAACAGAGAAGAAAGAGAAAATCCAGGTGGTCATTTAACTTCTGACTGTAGAGGAAATTTAAGAATTTTCATGGATGAATTTAAAAAGAAACATGGATTAGAATTAAGAGTAGGTACAGAGCCTGAAATGATGTGGTTAACTAAAAACGAAGATGGAACACCTTCAGGAAAAGGTTTCTCAAAACCTTTCTGTTACCATATTGATCAATTTGAGTCTTTAAGACCAGTATTTATGAAAGTAATAGAATACGCTAACGCAATGGGTCTTGATATGATTCAGGGTGACCATGAAGATGCACCAGGTCAATTAGAATTAAACTGGACTTACGATAACGTTTTAAGAAATGCAGATAGATTATCTACTTATAGACAAATTTGTGCTCAAGTTGCAAGAGAACATAATTTAATTGCTTGCTTTATGACAAAACCATTTATGGGTGTTTCTGCAAGTGGTTGCCATACGAACATGTCTTTATGGAAAGGTGGTAAGATCAGAGTTAATAGACTTGGTCATAAAACTTTACCAGGAGTAGATGGTGTGTTTAGTTATGTTGAGGGTGGAACAAACACTTTTATGCCTGACACCAAAGATATGCAAATGCCAGGTAAAATTGGATTGCAATCAATCGCAGGTATCATGAAGCACTTGCCAGCATTAACGGCTCTTGGATCTTCAACAGTAAACTCTTATAGAAGATTGTGGGATCAAGGTTTTTGGGCTCCTGTTTACGCAGACTGGGGATATCAAAACAGAACTTGTGGTTTAAGAGTTTCTGCTCCAGGAAGATTTGAGTATAGATCAGTAGACTCGATGCATAATCCTTACTTGTTAGGTGCGGCTTTATTAAAAGCTTGCGATGAAGGTATAAGTAAGAAAATGAAACCGGCAGCTCCAGAGTCTAGAAATATTTATGAAGCTCAAAAAGCTGGTAAAGATGTTAAAAAACTTCCATTAAGTTTAGGTGAAGCTTTGGATAGACTGGCAGAGGATGAAGTGATCAAATCTGCAATGCCAGATGAAATGTATAAAGTTTTCCATTGGTACAAAAACGATGAGTGGGAAAGATTTCTTGGTGCAACAACGCAATGGGATCTGGATACTTATCTTGATTGTCTACCGTAGGTCACAGAAATAGATAGAAAGGGTATAAATATATGTGTGGGATAGCAGGTTTAATTCATAGAGGAAAATCTTCTAATGTTGGAAGTGAATTGCAAGGTATGCTTCAAGCATTAAAACATAGAGGAGAAGATTCAACAGGTTACGCTTTATATGGCGATACTGATGGTAAAAATTTCATCATGCGTTTTAAAGTTGGAGAAAACGTTGGAGAAGGAAGTTCATCAGTTATGGAGGATGTATCTGTTTACGATGAAAGAAAAAAAATTGTAGATGAAACTCTTGCTGAAATGGGAGCTAAAATAGTTAAAGAAGAAAGAACCCTTCCCTACTCTTTAAGGTATGAAATTGACTACAATGTTAAAGACCTTTTGGAATTTTCACAACGTATAGAAAGTATTCCAGGTGTTGAAATTCTTTCTATGGGTAAATCTTTAGAAGTGATTAAAGATCTTGGAAACGCAAAAATGGTTTGTGATAGATATAGCTTAGATAAAGTTGTTGGAACACATGCTATAGGTCATGCTAGAATGGCTACAGAGTCTGGTGTAGATATCAAATCTGCCCACCCTTTCTGGGGATATCCATTTAGTGATGTATCTGTAGTTCATAATGGACAATTAACAAACTACTGGAATAACAGAAGAGTTTTAGAAAACAAAGGTATGAGATTTATGTCTGAGTGTGACT
This sequence comes from uncultured Pelagibacteraceae bacterium, assembly GCA_902554795.1. Lineage (GTDB taxonomy): Bacteria > Pseudomonadota > Alphaproteobacteria > Pelagibacterales > Pelagibacteraceae > Pelagibacter. The sequence continues at coordinate 2,359 of CACDQB010000050.1, forward strand.
CAGAATTAATTGCAGTTTACCTTGCTGAAAAAATGAGAGACGGTGCAACTTTAGAAGAAGGAATGAAAGCATCTTTAACTGGTTTAGATGGTGTTTTTACTTACTTTGTTGCAACAAAAGACTCTTTAGGAATGGCAAAAGATACTATGGCTGCAAAACCTTTGGTCTTATATGAGTCTGATGATTTGGTTGCTATGGGGTCTGAAGAAATTGCAATTAGATCTGTATTACCGCAAGAAATTGATACATATGATCCGTTTGATGGGGAGGTGAAAGTATGGCAAATCTAAAAACAGTATTTTTTGCAAATAGTAATTAATATAATTTTT
>CACDQB010000051.1 GCA_902554795.1 uncultured Pelagibacteraceae bacterium
AGTGCTATAAACATAAGCCAAATATTACTTAATACTGTTAGCAAATCCCCCCAAACCGGAGGATTATTAAAAACATATCGCATTGTAACGTTGTAAAGTGTGAAACCAACCATGGCAGCAAGCAAGAGTGAGCACATGGCTTCCAACATACGATGAATAAAACGATCAATACTGTTTAAAAATTTTATCATTAATTACTCAATAAGTTTGGAAGAAACATTGTTAATTCTGGAACAACTAATATAAAAAATAAAAGTAAAAAAAGACCAACAAGATAAGGAATTAAAGCAATAGCTACTTTTTCTAAACGAACTTGTGCTATAGTTGCAGATGTAAAGTACGCAACCCCAACTGGTGGTGTAACTGATCCTATCAAAAATCCTACTATTACAACCATAGCTGCTTGTACCTCCGGAAAGCCAGCTTGAGACATAACATTCACTAATACTGGGCCAACAATGATAATGTTAACCGCCGAGTCCATTACCGTTCCAAGAAGAAAAATAAATAATATTAAAGCTAAAATAAATAATATAGGAGAATCCGCTAAGCCTAAAAGCCAAGCTTCAAGATCACCAATTGCTCCAAGAGAAGTAAGTAACCAACTAAAAGGTCCTGAAGCAGCTATGATAATAAAAACCATTGCTGAATTACGGAATGCTCGTCGGAAAGCTCCTGTACAATCTTTCCATTTAATAGTTCGATAAACAAATACACCTGTAAACAATGCAACCAAAGCAGTAATAGCTCCTGCCTCAACAACAGATGCAACACCTCCCATTACTGAACCCACTAAAACTAAAGGTATTAAAAGAGCAAATGAAGAACGATATAATTCTTTACCAGCTCGACGTACTGAGAATGGTTCATCGCTACGCTCGAAGTTATATTTAACTGCAAAGTAATGATTGATTACCATGATCACAACACCAATCAAGATACCTGGGACAATCCCAGCTGCAAATAATGATGCAATAGAAATCTCTGTAGCATTAGCAAGCACAATCATCATGATACTAGGTGGAATAATCCCTCCTATTGTGGAACTTACTCCTGTAACTGCAGCTGAAAATGCAGCTGGATAACCTGCTTTTTTCATTGCTGGTAAAACTAATGCTCCAACAGTTGCGGTATCTGCTACAACAGAACCATTCATTCCTGCAAAAAACATACTAACAAGAACATTAACTTGGGCTAACCCTCCTCGTATTCGTCCAATTAATGCCCTACTCAAGGCTACTAACCGGTCAGTGATTGTTGCACTTGTCATTAATTCACCTGTTAACATAAAAAATGCAATGGCGGTCAATGGGACTGAATCTATAGCGGTAAACATTTGACTAGGAATTAAAACAAGAGGAACGGCATCTGTTAATAGAATATAAACAAATGGTATCAGTATTAATATAAAACCGATTGGAGCTCCTAATAGAATTAGAAAAAGGAGTACTACGAGTAAAATAATACTTTCCATAAATATTAATAAGTTATGATTTTTTTTTGGTAAAGACCATCTAATTCTAAAATAGAACTAAATGGTCTTCACATAGTTTTCTTTGAAGATTTATAAAGCTCCAGCTTTCTCTAACTGAGCTACAAATCCATCCATACCTTGTTCTAGAAGTACTCTTTTAGCTACTTCTGGTTCAAAAGTACCCTTAGCGTCTAACCAAGCACCGATTGCACCTGCTCTCCACTTAGTCATTTCCGCTTCTGTTGGTACATACCACTCTTTAGCAGATGCTTTAATTGCATCTTCACCATTTTTAATCCAAGCGTTATCCAACTCGTTTACTTTTTCTCCATATGCATCAGCTGCTTCGTGTAACCATTTTCTTTGTTGGTCAGACAATGCATTATACTGTTTGGCATCCATTGCTAAAATATTTCCAGACCACATTCCTCCGATTTCAGTGAAATATTTCGCAACTTCATGAAGTTTTGCTACATGTTGCCAAGGACTAGCAACATACTGACCTTCAACTACACCTGATTGAAGACCTTGATATAATTGACTCCAGTCATAAGGTGTTGGTGTTGCGCCCCAATTTTTAACTAGCATGAACTCAACTGGACTTTTAGTAGTTCTCCATTTAAGTCCTTTCATATCATCTGGTTCGTGAACAGGTTTAGTTGCATTTCCAAGTTGTCTAAATCCTCCACTTGAGTATACAGAAAGGCAAATGTGACCAGCATTCTCAAGAGCTAATTTACACTGTCTTTCAGCTAACCATTCATCTGATATTCTTTTTGCATCCTCTAATGATTTGAAAATGAAAGGCAAATCAAAGATTGCTAATTCTGGCCCAAAGTTACCATAGTTTGCAGTAGAACTAGTCCACAAAGCTATAAGGCCTTGGTTAGCTTGTTCTCCACATTTTTGTTCTGCGCATAAGCTTCTTTGATAATGAGGTTCAATTTTCATTTTACCTCCAGATGCTTTCTCCATAGCTGGTATCAGCGCCTGATCTATTGCGTCACCAATTGGCATACCCAATCTACCAGTAGTTCCAAGCTTAAGAGTTATTTCTGCATAAGCAGCTTGTGCAAAGAAAATAATTGCAACCACTTTAATAAGTGTCTTGCTTATTGTTTTAATAAACATTTAATT
>CACDQB010000052.1 GCA_902554795.1 uncultured Pelagibacteraceae bacterium
AGAAAAGAATCAATTTTAAACAGAGTTTTGCCAGCAGCAAATGAGATGCCAAATATAAAAATTAAATTAATTCACGATGGAAAAGAATTAGGAGCCGACATAAGACTCAAAGGAGATAGACTAGTTCATTTTATTGATAAAGAGAAATCATCATACAAGTTAGAACTTGATAAAAATCAATATTTATTTGGAATAAAAAAGTTCTCTTTGCAAAAGCCCAGGATAAGAAATTACGTGCACGAATGGATTTTTCATGAAATATCTAAAAAAGAAGGAATTATAAAAATAAAATATGATTTCATAAATCTTAAAATTAATGGGGACAATAAGGGGCTATATGTTTTTGAGGAAGGTTTTGGAAAAGAACTAATAGAGAGAAACAAAAGAAGAAATGGTCCTATATTTAGTTTAGATGAAGATGTATATGTGCTTGATGACAATCCTGTATTTGAAATATATAACAAAAATTATTGGCAGAAACCCGAAAACAATTTAATTGCAAATATAGCATCACAAAAATTACATGATTTTTTTGATAATAAATTACATGTTGAAGAAGTTTTTGATTTAAATAAGTGGGCTGCGTATTTTGCAGTTGTTGATTTGACATCAAATTATCATGGATCACACCTTAAAAGTGTAAAATTCTATTACAATCCTTTAAACGGATTATTTGAACCGATTCCATTTGATGGTCATAGACATAAACCAAATTATCACAAATATAATTTAAATTATGATAACAGAATATTAATAGATATTGTTCAAAATCCTGTAGGCGATGAGATATCTGCATTTACTTGGCTAAGGAAATTTTTTTATAAAGATAAAAAGCTAAATAATAGCTTTTATAATTTATACGCATCATATCTTAGTAAAATTAGTAAAAAAGATTATATTAATAAATTTTTGAAAGATAATTTAGATCAAATAGAAAAGATAAACTCACATATTTATGCAGATTATTTTTTTTATGACAATATTAGAAATTATGGAATAGGACTGTATTATTTCTTATTAAGTGATTTTGAACATCAAGCTGAGAATATAAGAAATAAATTAAAATCAAAAAATAGAATACAATTATTAAAAATTAATGAAAGAGAATATCTATTTAAAAATTTCTATAAAAATTACAACCAATTGATTGCAAAAACACTTTTGTGTAATAAAGATGCAACTGAATTTAGAATAGATTTAAATCGCAATATAAATAATTTTACAGATACTAGCTTGTATTTGATTGATAAAAATACAAATGGTATTAAATGTAGCTCATTAGCTCTTTATGATAAATTAAATCAAAAAACTTTTTTTTTGAAAGTTGATCATCTTAACTCGTTTTATTTATATAGAAATTTTAAAAAAAAATTCTCAAAAAATTTTAGGGATTATTTTGATGAAAATGGAAAAAATTTAACTTTAAAAAATGATAGTATAGAAGTAAATACTAACATTTATATACCCGAAGGATATAATGTTATTATAAAATCAGGTCAAAAATTATTTTTAACAAACAAGGCATTTATTATTTCTAATTCACCCTGGAATATTGGAAGCAAAGAGGGTACCGTAATAATTTCTGGAAAAAAAGGTGATTTAGGTGGTGGTATACTTATTGGCGATACTAATCAAATATCAAATATAGAAAATGTCGAATTTTCAAATCTTGCAGGTTATCATTTAGACAAAGATTCTGAATTTATAATTTTAGGATCTATAAACTTTCACCAAACAAAAGTTAAAATTAAAAATGTAAGTTTTAAAAATATTTTTTCTGAAGATGCTATAAATATTTTTAGATCAGAATTTAATATTGATAATGCAAAATACCTTAATATTTCTTCTGATGCGATAGATATAGATTTTAGTAATGGAAATATCCAACAAGCTAAATTTTTAAATGTTAAAAATGATGCAATTGATTTTTCTGGATCTGACGCAACGGTTAAAAATGTCTATTTTAATAATATAAATGATAAAATCATTAGCGCAGGAGAGGACTCTAGGATTAAAATAAACCAAATAAAAGGAGTAAATTCTTATGCTGGTATAATAAGTAAGGATGGATCAAAAGTTTATTCAAAAAATATTAATTTTGACGGTGTAAAGATACCTTTTGCTGCCTACCAGAAAAAAAATGAATACAATTACCCATTGCTTGAAACAAAAAATTATAAACTTGAAAATTTTTTAATAAAATCAGTTCAAGATACTACAGCAAATATTAAATCAGATGATGAAACCTTGGTGATGAACTCAAAACAAATAATTTCTTTAATGTACGAAAGAAATTTATTTTTACTTCAGTAAATTCAATGAAAAATAAAATAAAAAGATTTGAAAGAAAATGGATATTTAAAAACAATAATTTTATTACTTTAGTAAGTGCATTGATAAGGTCAAATCTATTTTTT
>CACDQB010000053.1 GCA_902554795.1 uncultured Pelagibacteraceae bacterium
TCGTTTAGATACAGCAAATAAAATTTTAGAAATAGTTGAATTACAAGGTTGGGGCAACAAATTTGCTCATGAATTATCTGGAGGTATGCAACAAAGAGTAGGACTAGCAAGAGCATTAGCTGCAGACCCAGAATTTCTTTTAATGGACGAACCTTTTAGTGCATTAGATCCACTAATTAGAAGACAGCTTCAATCAGAATTTATCAAACTTTCAAAACAGATGAAAAAGACAACAGTTTTTATAACTCACGATTTAGATGAGGCAGTAAGAGTAGGGCATAGAATTGCTATTATGAGAGACGGAAAGGTAATTCAAATTGGAACTCCAGAACAAATTGTAGTTAATCCAGCTGACGAATATGTTGCAGACTTTGTTAAGGGAATATCTAGACTTAAAGTTGTACAGGCAAAAACAATCATGCAAACCATTGAAAGTTATGAAAATTTAAATGGAAAATTAGAAGAAAAATTACAAAGTGTAGATGAACATGAATTATTAAGTAAATTAATTGAAGTTTCAAAATCGAAAGCTAAGCCATTAGTTGTTAAAAATAATGAGCAAAAAAATATTGGAGTTATTACACAATCAGATCTTTTAAAAGCAGTGATAGAGGGTGGAGATGGAGAATAAGCAAATTAATAACCCCACTAGATCCGAGTTAATAACTGACTTTGTAAAATCAAATCCAGAATATTACATCAAAGAGTTTCAAAAAATAGGAAGCAAACCTTCATTTTCTTTTTCATTTAATTTAAATGCAGGAATTTTAGGCCCTATTTGGTTTGGAATGAGAAATATATGGAATTGGGCATTAGCTTTTTTAATAATTGAAACATTCTCGGTTGTTCAAATTATAAGAGGTTTATTTGGAAATATTACGAAAGATGCTGTTGAAAAAATAAAACAAGTTGAATCTACAATTGCATTTAGGAACAAACAGTTAGAGGCAGCTATTACTAATAATCCAGATAAAGTTGATGTTTATAAACGTAATATTAAATCTTTAGAGGATGCAATGCAGGGATATATTGATGAAGTTGCAAGAATTGAAGCTTCTGCAATTTGGATAACTATTTTTGGTATTGCTTTATTAATTTCGATTAAAATAGTTCAAGGGATTCTTGCTAATTCTGTATTAGAAAAAAGATATTCAGAATGGCTATCTGACAAAACAATAAGACCAGGAATGCAAACTAAGAACTTTATCTCCAGCGCAATTTTTGCCGCAGTGATTATGTTTTTCTCAGTTGTGCATTATAGTTTTCCAGGTGTTATTACTATAATGGATGATTTTCCAACTCATCCAGATATAAGACTTACTTCAATCAAATGGGTGGAAACTATTTTTGACTATGCTGTTTTAAAAGGAGATGCTTTATTTACAGCAATCACTATTGGTATTAGATCGGTATTAGATTTTTTAGAATTGCTATTTGTTAAAACTCCATGGATTGTAATCATTACCACCATAGTAACTTTAACAGGACTAGCTGCAGGCCCAAGAGCTGCAATTTATTCGGCAGGATTTTTATGTTACATGGGATTTTTAGGTTTTTGGGTAAAAGCCATGACTACCTTAGCTCTTTTGGGAACAGCTGCTGTATTAAGTATTGTTATTGGAATTCCGCTTGGAATTTTTTGCGCAAGACGTCAAAGATTTTATTCAATGATAAGACCAATAATGGATTTTATGCAAACAATGCCAGCCTTTGTCTTCATGATCCCAGTAATTGCATTCTTTGGAACAGGGAAGGTCGCTGCGGTTATAATTACAATGATTTTTGGAGGGACACCTGTGGTAAGATTAACAGTTTTAGGATTAAGAGGTGTGCCTGAAACAATCAGAGAAGCTGCAATCGCTTATGGCGCATCTAAATGGTATTTACTTAGAAAAGTAGACTTACCATTAGCAACACCGTCTATATTGGCGGGTGTAAACCAAACAGTAATGTTAAGTTTAGCAATGGTAGTAGTTGCATCTCTAATCGGTGCAAAAGGATTAGGACAAGATGTTCTAGAAGCACTTCAATATGCTAATGTTGGACAAGGAATTTTAGCAGGTGTTGCAATTTTATTTGTTGCGTTAATTCTTGATAGAGTTGTTCAGGGCAAGAAAAGAGTTTAATTTGTCTTAATGGAATATGCTTTATTAGGATTTTTTACAGGATTAAGTTTAATTTTAGCTATTGGTGCTCAAAATATTTTTGTTATTGAACAAGGTTTAAAAAAACAACATGTATTTCTTGTTTGTTTAATATGTTCAATATCTGACTTAATTTTAATATTTTT
>CACDQB010000054.1 GCA_902554795.1 uncultured Pelagibacteraceae bacterium
TCTTATTTATAATAGAGCCATTAATAGCTACTGTTACGATATCTATATTTTTAATATTATCTTTAATATTTTACTATATTTTTAAACCTAAACTTTCTTCATATGGTCATCAGAGACAAAATTTCTTGAAAGGTAGATATAGATCTATCAGAGAGAGCTTCGGTCCTGGAATTAGAGATATTAAAATAAATAATAGGGAAGAGGAGTTTATCACTGAATATGATAATTTTAATTCAAATTATAATAGAGTCGGATTATTTGCATCGATGATACAAGAAACACCGAAATTCTTATTTGAGCAACTAGCAATACTTTTGGTAATTATAATAATTTTTGTTCTCGCTTATTATGGAAAAACTCAAGCTGAGATGATTTCAACACTTGGGTTGTTTTTAGTAGCTACTTTTAAAATACTTCCATCAATCAGAAAAATGTTACATTCTTATCAGTATATTAATTATGGATCAGCATCTGTAAGGTTAGTTAAAAAAGAATATTATTCAAATTTAGAAAGTGATACAAAATATAATTCTTCATTTGAAACTGGACTTTTAAAATTCAAAGATAAAATCCAAATAAAAAATGTAAATTTTAATTATGATGACAATAAAGAAATATTCAAGAACATTAATTTTGAAATTATTAAAAATTCAACAATAGGTCTTATTGGTGAAAGTGGTTCAGGAAAAAGTACTTTAGTTGATATAATTTCAGGATTAGTAGATCCATCGGCAGGAGAGGTTTTGATTGATAATGATAATATTAAAAACAATAAAACTAATTTACAAAATATTATAGGTTATGTTCCTCAAAATATTTATTTATTAGATGCTTCAATCAGAGAAAACATACTATTTTCAAAGAAAGAATTTAATTTTGATAAAAATTTTTTAAACAATGTAATAGAGAAATCTGGTTTAGAAAAGTTCATTAATTCATTACCTTTAGGTATGGAAACCCAAATTGGAGAACTAGGAGCAAAACTGTCGGGTGGTCAAATTCAAAGAATTGGGATAGCAAGAATGCTATATAAAAACCCTGAAATAATCATTTTAGACGAAGCGACTAATGCTCTTGACGAAGAAACAGAGCTTCAAATTTTAAAATCTATTGAAAAATTTAAACAAACTAAAACTATAATTATAATTACTCATAAGAAGGATAATTTGTTCTTTTGTGATAAAAAGTTTTTAATTGAGAATAATAGTATTAGTTTAATTGAGAATTAATTTATGTTTCTTCCCTTGCTTATTTCATGTTTAAGGTGAAATTCTGCTGACTTGTAATCTAATCTAAAATTTTTATTATCAATAAAATTCTTTATTCTTTTAAAAATTTTATAATGTTTAGAGGAATTAAATTCTTTAATCCATAAATCATAAATTTTTTCATTATAAATTTTTCTGAAACCTCCAGCTTTTTTTTCGATAAGAGCCAAATCGTCAAATAGCCAGTTTTTAGTGTAATAGATATGCATCATAAAATAATATTCAAATATTTCTTTTTTATTTATTTTCAATTTTAAGTTATTTAAATTTTTTAAAAGTGAAGAATATTCTTTAATACTCTTAGGATGAAAATTAAAATTATAACTTATATGTGGATTATTTTTTGAAGCATTAATTACTGGAATACCAAGCATCGCATATTCAAAACCTATAGTTCCATAACATGTTAGAGCAAAATTTATTCCCTCTTTTTTAAGTTGGTGATGAGATGTTTTTGGATTGATTAGTTTAATATGTGGAAATTTTTTTAAGAAATCTTTTAATATTTTGTAACTTTCAATTTTAAAGTCTGGGTGAGATTTTATATACCAATCATATTTATTTTCTTTTTTTGAGAACTCACCTAAAAATTCTAACCATTCATAAAAATCTGAAAATAACAATTTTCCAATTGCATTTGGAGCATCTAAAAAACAGTGTGTTGCAATTAATACTTTAATTTTTTTATTTTTTTTTAAAACTTTGGCTTTATTTTTTTTTTTTGAAAATGATGATTTTGATGAATAGCCCATATCCACACCAACTTTTCCACCCAATCTCAAATTAATTCTTCTTTCGGATTCTTTTAAAGCAATTTTTTTTTCCGTTTCAGTTAAATTAGAAAACTTTTTTCTAAATTCAAAAAATTCTGTTTCACAAAGATAATTTTTTTTTGTTAATTTGTAAATTGAACCTGGGCTACAAACATAACAAGGAATATTTAACCTTAATGCTATTCTT
>CACDQB010000055.1 GCA_902554795.1 uncultured Pelagibacteraceae bacterium
ATTCATACATTCTATTTTTTCTTAAAGTTACTTTTAGACCAGCGTTTGATCCTTTTCTTGTTTTAAAGTTCGCAACTGATTTTTTAAATTTTGTTGTTACTGGTTTTTGACCAGTAATTTTAGCCATATCTTCTTCGCATGATTTTAAAATCTTCGAATCTGTAGCATCTAAACCAAGACCCATATTTAAAACAACTTTCTCAATTCTTGGAGCCATATAAATATTTTTAAAACCAAACTGATCTTTTAATGCGGGTTGAATTTCTTTATTGAGTATTTCTTTTAATCTTGGTGTCATTATTTTTTAGCCTCTTTTTTCTTTGCTGCTTTTTCATCAATTAGTTTTAAGTTCGAAATATGAATAAAGCTTTCCTTTGGAAAAATTCCCCCTTTTTTCTCTTTTGTTGTTTTTACATGTTTTTTAACCATGTTAATTTCTTTAACTTTAGCTCTGTTATTGGCTCTATCTATTTCAATAACTTCACCTTCTTTTTTTTTATCTTTTCCAGCTAAAACTCTTACTTTCAAACCTTTTTTAATCATTATAAAACCTCCGGTGCCAATGAGATAATTTTCATTTGACCTCTGCTTCTTAATTCTCTTGTAACTGGACCAAAAATCCTTGTTCCAACTGGTTCTCCTTTATCATCAACTAACACAGCAGCATTATTATCAAATCTTACTTTAGAACCATCATTTCTATGAATTCCTTTTTTAACCCTTACAACTACAGCCTTATGGACAGATCCTTTTTTAACTTTTCCTTTAGGCATCGCCTCTTTAACTGCAATTACAATTGTATCACCAATACTAGCGTTTAATTTCATTATTTTTTCTTACCCTTTTTTTTAAGAACATACTGTCCTTTTTCTCGAACACCTTTCCCTTTGTAAGGTTCGATTTTTCTTAGTGTTTTAATTTTAGATGCTACTTCACCAACTAGCTGCTTATCAGAGCCTGTGATTTTTAATGTTGTTTGTTTTTCAACGGTAATTTTAATACCTTCTGGTATATCAAAATTGATATCATGGCTATAACCCAACTGTAAATTTAACTGATTTCCTTTTAACGCTGCTCTATAACCAACACCAACTAATTCTAAAGTTTTTTCATAACCTGTGCTGGATCCAATAACAGCATTATTGATTAAACTTCTATTCATACCCCAAAGTCTTTTTGAGTTTTGATCTACTTTTTTTGGTTTAATAGATATTTCTTTTCCTTCAATTATGTCTAAATTAAACATATCTAAATCAACATTGATTGATTTTTTACCTAAGGGTCCTTCAATATTTATAATATTACCAGCTAAGGCAACCTTAACTTTTTCAGGGATCGATATGTTTATTTTACCTATTTTAGACATTAAAATACCTTACAAATTATTTCGCCACCAACTTTTTGTTTTCTTGCATCTATATCAGTCATTACTCCTTTTGGAGTTGAAACAATAGCAATTCCTAAACCATTATTTATTTTAGGTAAGCTATCGGCAGATGAAAATATTCTTCTCCCAGGTTTTGATACTCTTTCAAAAGCACTAATTACTGGATTACCTGAATGGTACTTAAGTTCTAATGATAGCATTGGTTTTTTGTCCTCAGAACTTACTTTAAAATCTTTTATAAAACCTTCGTTTTTAAGTATATCTGCAATTTTTGTTTTAAAATTAGATGAAGGTAATTCTACTTTTTTATGATTTCTAGCTTGAGCGTTCTTTACTCTTGCAATCATATCTCCTATTGGGTCACTTAAACTCATAATTTTCCTTTCTACCAGCTAGATTTAACTAAGCCTGGTATCTTTCCTTGTAATCCTAATTGTCTTAATGCAATTCTTGAAATCTTTAATTTTCTGTAGACACCATGAGGTCTTCCGGTAATCTCACATCTATTCATAACTCTTGTTTTAGCCGAGTTTCTTGGCAGTTTAGATAATTTTTGTTGTGCTTTAAATCTTTCTTCTAATGCAATCTTTTTATCCATTACAATCTTCTTTAATGCTTGTCTTTTCTTATAAAGCCTATCTGAAAGCTTAATTCTTTTTTTATTTTTATTAACAGCGCTCAACTTTGCCATGTTTAATTATCTCCTTTTTTAATAAATGGAAAATTCATTTTTTCTAGTAATGCAAAACTATGCTCTTTATTTATTGCTTTAATAACTATTACTATATCTAAACCCCTAACTTTG
>CACDQB010000056.1 GCA_902554795.1 uncultured Pelagibacteraceae bacterium
ACCAAGGTTCAATTGCTCCATCAGCTAAGCTTTTTCTTTCATCGGGCACAACTAAATTTGGATCAACATTTAATTTCATTCCGATTCCCTCACACTCTTCACAAGCTCCATAGGGGCTGTTAAATGAAAAAAGTCTTGGCTCAATTTCCTCAATTGTAAAACCACTTTCAGGGCAAGCAAATTTAGTAGAGTAAATTAATTTTTCAATTTTTCTAAATTTTTGAGGAAGTGTTTCATCTTCATATTCAACAAATACTAGACCGTTTGCTAGATTTACAGCTGTTTCAATACTTTCTGCCAATCTATTTCCAAGTTTTGAATTTAAAACTATTCTATCGACTAATACTGAAATATCGTGTTTAAGTTTTTTATCTAGATTAGGTGACTTTTCTATATCATACAAAACATTATCAATTTTAATTTTTCTAAAACCTCTTCTTTTGTAACTTAAAATATCTTTTTTATATTCACCTTTTCGACCTCTTACTACTGGTGCGTAAATATATATTGTTGATTTTTTTGGTAATTTTTTAACTAAATCTACAATCTGTGTTATTGTTTGAGAGGTTATTGGTTTACCTGTAAACGGTGAGTAGGGGATACCTGCTCTAGCATATAACACCCTCATGTAATCATAAATTTCAGTTACAGTTGCAACAGTTGACCTTGGGTTTTTTGATGTATTTTTTTGTTCTATTGCAATAGCTGGACTCAATCCTTCAATTAAATCAACATTTGGTTTTTTCATTTTATCTAAAAATTGACGTGCATAGGCAGATAAACTCTCTACATACCTTCTTTGACCTTCTGCGTAGATGGTATCAAAAGCTAAAGATGATTTTCCTGACCCAGATAGACCCGTTATGACCACAAATTTGTCTTTTGGAATCTCTACAGTGACATTCTTCAAATTATGTTCTTTAGCGCCCTTAATAACTATCTTTTTCATCATAATTTTAGTTGCTTTGAGTTAATAAAATTAATATTCAGAAGAATTGTGATATAATTCTAATTAACTAATTTAACAAATATTAAATATTATGGCTGGAAGTTTAAATAAAGTGTTATTAATTGGTCGTTTGGGCGCAGATCCAGAAATTAAGCAAATGGTAAATGGCAAAAGTGTTGCTAGATTAAGCCTTGCAACGAGTCAATCCTGGAAAGATAAAAACACAGGTGAAAGAAAAGAAAAAACCGAATGGCACCGTATAGTTGTATTTAACGAAGGATTAGTAAATGTTGTTCAACAATATTTAAAAAAAGGCGCTCAAGTTTATGTCGAGGGACAACTAACAACAAGAAAATGGAAAGATGAACAATCGGGACAAGATAAATACTCGACTGAAATAGTTATTCAAGGATACAATTCTTCACTTACAATGTTGGGTGGAGGTAATTCTAGTGGCGGAATTCAAAATGACACAACTCAACAAAATAATATTGAGGACTCTTCACAAGTGTCAGATATGGATGATGAAATTCCATTTTAATTTCTATGAAAAATACCGAAGAGTTTAAAGATAAAAATATAAAATTAATCTCAATGCATGATGAGATGAGCTCATCATATCTTTCTTATGCAATGAGTGTAATTGTAAGTCGTGCACTTCCTGATGTAAGAGACGGTTTAAAACCTGTACATAGAAGAATTTTATATGCAATGTATAAAGGTGGATACGATTGGTCTAAACAATTTAGAAAATCTGCAAGAATAGTTGGGGATGTTATTGGTAAATATCACCCTCATGGTGACCAGTCTGTTTATGATGCTTTAGTTAGAATGGTGCAAGATTTTTCTATGAGTCTACCGTTAATTCAAGGACAAGGAAATTTTGGATCTATAGACGGTGATCCTGCTGCCGCAATGAGATATACCGAAACTCGTTTATCGAAAGTTTCTCAATATTTAATTGATGATATTGAAAAAAATACAATTTCTTTCAAAAGTAATTACGATGAAACAGAGAAAGAACCTAGTGTTTTACCAGCACAGTTTCCAAATTTATTAGTAAATGGAGCCGGAGGTATTGCTGTTGGTATGGCAACAAGCATACCCCCACATAATTTAGGTGAAATTATAA
>CACDQB010000057.1 GCA_902554795.1 uncultured Pelagibacteraceae bacterium
TATATTTATTATTCATGAATAAAATATTATATATAATTTTTATATCTTTTATAGTTTCAAATTGCTCATTTAAACCAGTGGTAAAACATCACGGTGTACCTTTTTTAGAAAAGAAACAAAAAAATCTTATTATTTCCAAAAGTAATAAAAATGATATTAAAAAAATATTAGGAAATCCATCAACAAAAAGTAAGTTTGATAATGATGTATGGATATATATAGAACGTAAACAAACACAATCTGAATTAAAAAATTTAGGTAGAATGAAAATATATAAAAATGATGTTTTAGTTTTGGAGATAGATAAATTTGGAATACTTAAATCAAAAAAATTCTACAATAAAAATGATATGGAAAATATAAAAATTGTAGAAGAAACAACACAGGGTGGATTTACAAAAACATCATTTATTTATGATTTTCTATCAAGTATGAGGCAAAAGATTAATGACCCTCTTGGTAAGAGGGCCAAAAAGCGTAAAGAAATTAGCCAGCGATAACTGCTAATAAAAGAAGTGCTACAATGTTAGTAATCTTAATCATTGGGTTTACAGCAGGTCCTGCTGTATCTTTATAAGGATCACCAACAGTATCTCCAGTTACAGCGGCTTTATGAGCTTCAGAACCTTTTCCACCATGATTTCCATCTTCAATATATTTTTTTGCATTGTCCCAAGCTCCACCTCCTGCAGTCATTGATACTGCAACAAACAAACCAGTGATAATAACACCAAGTAACATTGCACCAACAGCAGCTAGGGCAGCGACTTGCCCGCCAATTGATAGAATTATAAAATATAAAACGACAGGAGATAAAACTGGTAATAGTGATGGTATAATCATTTCCTTGATAGCAGCTACAGTAAGTAAATCTACTAATTTAGCATAATCAGGTTTTTGTTTTCTTTTCATGATACCAGGGAATTTTTTAAATTGTCTTCTTACTTCAACTACAACTGCACCACCTGCTCTTCCAACAGCTTGCATACCCATTGAACCAAAAAGATATGGTAACATACCACCAATTAATAAACCAACTACAACATAGGGATTAGATAAATCAAAAGTAACTACAATACCTTCTAATGCAGATCCTGCTTCTTTTGAAAAATGTTTAATATCTTCTGTATAGGCAGCAAATAAAACTAATGCTCCTAAACCAGCAGAACCAATTGCATAACCTTTTGTAACAGCTTTTGTTGTATTACCTACTGCATCTAAAGCATCTGTGGTTTTTCTAACTTTCTTATCAAGATTAGACATTTCAGCAATTCCACCAGCATTATCAGTAACTGGTCCATACGCGTCTAAAGCAACAACCATACCAGCTAATGCAAGCATAGTAGTTACAGCAATTGCAATACCAAAAAGTCCAGCAATTGAATTTGTAATAAGAATTCCAGCAACAATTATTAATGCTGGTATTGCAGTTGCTTCCATAGAAACAGCTAAACCTTGAATAACATTAGTACCATGACCAGTTGTTGATGATAATGCAACAGATTTAACTGGTCTATAGCTTGTTCCTGTATAGTATTCAGTTATCCAGATCAATAATCCAGTAATAACTAAACCTATAACACCACAATAGTATAAATCCATTCCATTGAAGGTTTTGTCATTTACAGTGTATTCGTTTGTAAAACCAATTACATGATCTGTAACAGGCCATAGTATTACTAATGATGCTACTGCAGAGACAACAAATCCTTTATACAAAGCATTCATAACGTTATTACTTCTTCCAAGTTTAACGAAAAATGTTCCAACAATAGATGTTAATAAGCATGCAGCGCCAATGGATAAAGGGTAAATCATCATATTAAGATCACCAACAAAGAAGATTGAAGATAAAACCATTGTTGCAACAATTGTAACAGCATATGTTTCAAATAAATCCGCAGCCATACCAGCACAATCTCCTACGTTGTCACCAACGTTATCTGCTATCACAGCAGGGTTTCTAGGATCATCTTCTGGAATTCCAGCTTCAACTTTTCCAACTAAGTCAGCACCAACATCAGCACCTTTTGTAAAAATTCCACCGCCTAATCTTGCAAAGATAGAAATTA